>JABDII010000254.1 GCA_013003805.1 Gemmatimonadales bacterium | reverse complement strand
GCCGTCACCTGGGAATCCTGCATGGGGTGCGGCGTGTGTGAGGGGCAGTGTGAGACCGGAGCGATCGCCCTGGTCCTCGACGAGCGGAAGGGGATACCGCTGGACGTGCGGGAGATAGGGGTGGAGGTGGCTCCGCCCGAATTTGAGTCGGATCGACAGCGTTCGGAGGCCAGGCTTCTAGCCCAGAATTGACAGACCACACATTCCATCGTAGCCTACAATCTTCTCCCCGTCGCGCGTCCGCACGCGCCCGCCATTTCGCGCGCCAGCCAGCGGACGCTGAAGCGATGTGATGACCACCAACCCCATGTTGAGGGCTCAGTTATGGCAATTCGATTGGGCGATATCGCGCCAGACTTCACTGCTCAAACCACCGCTGGACCCATCAACTTCCATGAATGGAAGGGGAACGGGTGGGCCGTGCTCTTCTCTCATCCCAAGGACTTCACCCCCGTCTGCACCACCGAATTAGGGCGGGTGGCAGGGCTCAAGCGGGAGTTCGAGAAGCGGAACACCAAGGTCATCGGCCTGAGCGTCGATGCCCTGGACAGCCACGAGGGCTGGGCCAAGGACATCAAGGATGTGACCGGGAATGAGCTCAACTTCCCACTCATCGCGGACCACGATCGGAAGGTCTCGGACCTGTACGACATGATCCATCCGAATGCGGACGACACGATGACCGTCCGGTCGGTTTTCGTCGTGGGGCCGGACAACACCGTCAGGTTGACGCTCACCTACCCGGCCAGCACCGGGCGGAACTTCGACGAGCTGATCCGCTCGCTCGATTCCCTGCAACTCACCGCCAAGTACCAGGTCGCAACCCCGGCGGATTGGCAGGAAGGCGAGGATGTGATCATCGGTACCGGGCTGTCGGACGATGAAGCCATGAAGAAGTTCCCAGGCTTCGAGGCGAAGAAGCCGTACCTGCGGGTAACGCCCCAGCCAACTCGATAGTCGGGGCGATAGCGGTACGGAGAACGGTGGGGAGGCGACTATGGCCCTCCCCACCGTTTCTGCTTTGGGGTGACAACGCCGAGTCTGGCCTCCACCTCACGGAGGACAACCATCATGAACATGCACTACACGATCCGGGCCATTGCCGGGACATTCATCCTGGCCTCGCTGGCACTTGGCTTCTGGGTGAGTCCGTACTGGTATCTGTTCACCGCATTTGTCGGGTTGAATCTCCTGCAGTCGAGCATCACCCGGTGGTGCCTGATGGAGCAGATCCTGGAGAAGCTCGGCGTCGCGCGCGAGAATTCATGATTTCTTCAGGGCGCTCGACCCATCTTGGGTCTGGAATAGGCTCTCTTCTGCACTAGGGGAATGCCATGAAGAACGGTCCCATGCTCGCAGCACTCCTTGTCGTCGCGGTTTCGGCGTGCGGTACCCGGGTCATGATCCCTCCACGCATCGATCTCACGGAATACCAGGTGGTAGGCGTCCTCGAATTCACCACCGCGAGCGAAGGGGAGCTCGGGCCCTTTGTCACCCGGAGATTCATGGAGCTCGCGCGGCAAGATCAGGGTATCGTCCGAATGGCCGACCTCGGATCGGTGGCTCAGGCACTCGAGGCAGTCGAGCGGCCGCGGCTGGACCCGGCCGCGATCAAAGCCCTCGGCGCGCGACACGACGTCCGCACCCTGATCACGGGAACCCTCGAAGTCTCGGATGTGCGACCGGTCATCCAGATCACGCCCGGGATAGTGTCATCGGGTATCGCCGCGGACGTGGATGCCACCCTGGCCGTCCAGATGGTCGAGGCCGAAACCGGCGCCTCACTCTGGAGTAGCTCCGCCAGGGCTACCCGACGGGTCGGCCACGTCAGGATTCTCGGCGGTAGGGAATTCGCCTTCGACGCAGCGAACCCTGATCGGGCCTACGCCGACCTGGTCGAGGCCCTGGTGTTCCAGGTGACCCGGGACTTCAGGGTGAGCTGGGTGCGTCAATAGAGGCTGACGCCCCCCCCCAAAAAAATTCGGGCCAGCTGGACCGCGGCTACTCCTGAAGCGGGGGCGGAACGGGCCGGGTGGGTGTCGGAATCTCGTTGGTGACCGCCGCAATCCACCACCGGCCGCCCCGCTTGATCAACGAGAAGCTGTCGACGCCCTGCTGCGGAGGCCGGGGTGAGCCGGGAACACTGGCCTCATATAGGACCCATACGTGCGCCATGTCGCCGAAGACGGTCGGCGTGGTGCGAAGAATCTTCTCGGTAAACCCCGTCTCCTTCACATTGGCGCGCTCGATAAACGTGACGAAGTCGTTCACGAAGCCGTCCACGGAGAACACCGTCGTTGCGCTCCGGCTGGTGCGTAGCACGATGACCGCCTGGTCGAGGAAGAGTGACCTGACCTTGTCCCAGTCGGGGGTGCTCCCGGCCTCGACCGTGACCAGCTCGTAGAGGGCGGTCACGACGCCCTCGGCGGTGTGGAGTGCCTCGTCCTCGGATGGAGTCTGCGCGTGCGCTGCCACGCCCATATGGGGGCCGAGCCCGGCCCAGGCCAGGGCGATCACGGTTCCCACGACGAATCGTATCGTCATCGTAATTCCCTCGAGTTGATGCCACTCATGTCCTCGCATGCGGGACGGTCGCGTGCCTACCCGGCCGGGGCATCGGAGGTCGGCGGCAGTTCGGCTGCCGCGGACTTGATCTCCTCCAGGACGGTTCTCAGGTCGCGCTCGGCCACGTCCGGATTGACGCAGACCATCCGGATCACGTCGCGACCGTCCACCGTACCGAAACCGATCTTCAACCGGCCTGTTCGATCCAGCAGCGTGCAGATGTCTCTGCTCGACTTCCCCTTCACCCTGAAACAGACATTTATCGATTGCGGCGGCTTCGCCAGAATGAGCTCAGGGTCGTTCTCGATCATCGATGTGAAGCGGCGCGCGACGGCAAATTGCCGCTCGATACGCCTGGCGAATCCGGCATCCCCGTGGAGTTGCCATGCCGCCCACAGCTTGAGCGCGTCGTTCCGTCGGCCGCACTGAATCGAGCGGCGCCCGGGGTCGAGGTCGGTATCGTCAGACTGAAACAGGTACTCCGCCGGTTCGTCCAGGTGCTTCCGGAGGAGACCGCGGCGACTCACGAGCAACATAGAGCAGGAAAGCGGGACGCCCATCATCTTGTGGGCGTTCCACGTGAAGGAGTCGGATCGCCCGGCGCCTTCAATGAGATGACGGTACTCGTCACACAACATGACCGAGCCACCGAACGCGCCGTCGACGTGGAGCCACATGTCGAATTCCCGAGCGAGGTCGGCCAACTCCGTGATGGGATCGAACGCTCCGAGCACCGTGGTGCCGGTCGTGGCCACCAGCATGAACGGGGTCGCGCCGCCACGCCGGTCTCGCTCGATGAGGTGCCGTGCGGCCGCGCGATCCATGGATCCATTGGCGTCCGTCGGGACGAGGCGCACGTTGTTCCGGCCCAGGCCCAGCATTCCGGCACTCTTTCGGATCGAGTAGTGGCCCTGATCGGACAGATATACCGTGAGGCGCTGGCCCCTCCCCTCGAGCCCGGTCTCCCGCACATCGCCGAGCTTCTCGTTCCGCGCAATCAGCATCGCGGTCAGGTTGGAGAGGGACCCCCCTGGCGAGAACATTCCCTCGCCCTCCAGGTAGCCCAGTTTCTGGAGCGCTCGCGCGATGACCTCCCGCTCGATGAGCACCGCCGGGCCGGCCACCTTGTAGGTGTACATCGAGCTGTTGGCGAGTGGGGTGAGCATTTCGGCCAGCAAGCCAGCCGGGTCGCGGCCACCGAACAGCTGGTTGAAGAACCGCCGGCTGGAAGAGGATGGTGTCGCGGCGAGAATACGCTCGAGCTTGTGGACCAGTTCCTCGAGACTAGAGCCATGCTCCGCGAGAGCGATGCCTAGCTCCCGTCTCAAGTCGGAAGGCGAGTGCTCGGATGGGACGAACGGCTGGTGTTCTGTGGCGAGGCGACTGGAGGCCAGGTGGGAGAGGGCAGCGATTACCAGCTCCGTGAGGTCGGCCGTTTTCGAGATGCTCTCCTGTTCCCGCTCGCTCTCCACGATGAGCGCTCCAGCAAGCCGATGGTGTGCGTTGCGTCGGAGCGGTGTCTCGACGACGCGTGGGGGTCCTCCTAAAGAATAGATGGCCACACGAGATTCGGGGACCCCTTGGCTTGCCATTGGATGGAAAGACGTATCCATTCGGTTTCGAGCTTGCGTCCCGATCCTCTGAAGTGAACATTCGCCCGACACCATCTACGGAGACCTTCGCGTGAGTAACCCCCGCCCCAAGCTTCCGCCGACGGCATACGAGCTGAAGGAAGGCGAAGAGTATGTCCCGTTCACCCACGGCCAGACGCTGACCGAGTTCACCGTCAAGGCAGTCATCGCCGGGGCCATCCTGGGCGTCGTGTTTGGGGCGGCCAACACCTACT
>JABDII010000198.1 GCA_013003805.1 Gemmatimonadales bacterium | reverse complement strand
GAGGTGTGTCATGCGATGGTGCATGGCGGCCCGTATCCTGCCACGACGGACCCTCGGAGTACTTCGGTAGGCACCATGGCGATCCGACGGTTCACCCGGCCGGTGTGCTATCAGGATTTCCCGACGGAACGGCTTCCTGTTGAGCTCAGCGATCGTGCACCGGCGGGGCTCTTGCGGCTGGTGGATGGAGAGTGGGTCCAGAGTTCGTGACGGAACGCGAGGGTCAGTTTGTGGATCACGCCATGTGGGATGAACGATACGGGAAACCTGGGTTCGCGTACGGTACGGCTCCAAACGCATTTCTCACGTCGGTGGCCGGTCGGATACCAATTGGGAAGGTGCTTTCGCTTGGCGAGGGTGAGGGTAGAAATGCCGTGTACCTGGCCACCTACGGACACGAGGTGGTTGCCGTCGATGGTTCTGCCGTTGGGCTCGCCAAGGCCGAGCGCCTAGCAGAGGAGCGAGGGGTCACCATCACGACGGTGGTGTCCGATCTCGCCGATTTTGTAGTAGGGCCCGGCCAGTGGGACGGTATCGTCTCGATCTTCTGTCATGTGCCGCCGCCTCTTCGGGCCCGTGTGCATGCGGCGGTCGTGAGAGGGCTCAAGCCGGGCGGCGTGTTCATTCTTGAAGCCTACACACCCGCCCAGCTCGAATACGGAACGGGCGGGCCACCGACCGCAGACTTGATGGTATCAGTCAGCGAACTCCGCGAAGAGCTTGACGGCTTAGAACTGGTGCACGCGTGCGAGCTGAAGCGTACTGTCTACGAGGGCAGGGGGCACACGGGGCTGAGCGCGGTCGTGCAGGTGGTAGGTGTTCGAGAAATCGAGAGCCAACTCTAGACAGGGCCTCTGTACGTGGATCCTATCTCCTCGAATGGGCCAGCGTTGCCGGAACGGGCCGAGATCGCCGGGCTCGTCGACCTCGTGACGCGAGAGGCCTTGGCCTACCTCGATTCGCTCGATTCACTGCCCGTGCGTTCGCCCCGGTCGGAGGAAGCAGCCCATAGCTTCGATTCTCCGTTGCCCGACATCGGTGGGGGCGCGTCGCAGGCGCTGCAGGAACTCATTCAGGGTGGCATGGACGCGGCACTGAGCTCGTCCGGCCCGCGCTTCTTTCATTTCGTCATGGGAGGCTCGACGCCCGCCGCGCTTGGAGCGGACTGGCTAGCCACCGTGATCGATCAAGTCGCCTATGCGTGGGTGTCCTCCCCGCTGGCCGTCAAGCTGGAGATTGTCAGCCTGAATTGGCTGAAGGATTTACTCTCGCTCCCAGCCGGCTGGAGCGGCGTCATGACGACTGGAGCGACCATGGCCAACTTCGTGGGTCTCGCCGCTGCCCGGCAGTGGTGGGGGCACCGGCATGGAGTCGACGTGGCCCAACAGGGTCTGCAGGGACTCCCACAGGTCCCAGTCTTTTCGAGCGGCTACGTGCACGCCAGCGCCGTCAAGGTACTCGGCATGCTCGGCATCGGTCGCGCGGCCATTCGGATCTTGAGTCATGACGCCGCGGGACGCTTAGACGTACCCGCCTTGGACCGCGCACTTCAGGAGCTTGACGGCGCCCCCGCCATCCTCATCGGCAATGCGGGCGAGGTAAATGCCGGCGACTTCGATCCTATCGCGACATTGGCGGACTTGGCCGAGGAACATGGAGCGTGGCTGCACGTCGACGGGGCCTTCGGCCTGTTTGCCCGGGCCACTCCTCTGGCGGACCACCTCGCTCACGGAGTCGAGCGCGCCGACTCGGTGACCGTGGACGGTCACAAGTGGCTCAACGTGCCCTACGACTGCGGGTTTGCTTTTGTCGGGCAGCAATCCCTCCTCGCTGAGGCGTTCGCCTATACCGCCGCCTACCTTCCCGGTCCGGAGGATCCCCGCCCCAACATGGGCGCGATAGGTCCGGAGAGTTCTCGCAGGGCCCGATCCCTGTCGGTGTGGTCCACCCTGCGCGCGTATGGCCGGACTGGATATCGAGAGATGATCGAACGGCACCTGGCCCTGGCCCAGCGCATGGCTCGGTTGGTCGACGAGGCGCCCGAGCTGGAACGCCTCGCCGAAGTCCCGCTCAACATCGTGTGCTTCCGGGTCAATCCAGGGAGTCATTCCGAAGGGGAATTGGATCGACTCAACAATCGCCTGGGGGAAGCCCTGCTCGAGGATGGCCGGGTGTATGCAGGGACGACGGACTTCGAGGGAAAAGTGGCGCTGCGTCCCGCGATCGCGAACTGGCGGACCCGGGAAGAGGATATCGATATGTTCATCCGCATCGTGCGAGAGCTGGCCGCTGATCTCGTTTCCGCTGATTGATTCTACCCAAGGTCAGGTTGTTCCTTCGCCCACAAAGAGGATGAGCCCGTTGATTCTGACCTCCAAGGCCCCAATCTCCGGGTCGCTCTGAGGGAGGCTCGGCAACCGCTGGATGAGGCCTTGCTTGGACAGCCGCGTGAGCTCCCTTAACATCGCATCTTCACCCGCGGTGTGTCCTCCGCGAACGAAATGCAATGCCCGCGAGATGCGACCGAGTGCGACGACGTCTCGGTGCCGGGCGGATTGTGTCGCGAGATCTTGTAGCGCCTGAATGACTCGCCGTTGGTCAGGCGTGAGTTGAGGCTTTGTCCAGCGTGCCTGTCGTAATCGTCGCATGTGATCACGGATGACGGGTGTGAGAGTGGCCACGGCCTGATGCATTTGGCCTGAGTCTCCCGGAGTCCCGCGGCACGATGCCGAAACGAGTACCTGTTGGGTAATCACCTCGGGGTTTTCCGAGACGGCTCCATCGACTCCGATCCAGACCGCAACGCTTAGGAGTCGAACGGCGGACGCCGTATTTGCCGGTTTGGGAGAGCCAGGATCGGGGTAGCCGTGGATCGAGAACCCGGCGAGAATCCCTCTTGGGTGAGCCCGGATCGTGGCACAACCTTCCACGCATGGTCCTTCTTCGACTTGCTGGGCAAGCTCTGTGCGCCACCGCCAGCTCTCAGTTGGCCGGCCTGCGAGTCCCAAGCGAACGGGCAAGCCTCCCTTTGCGTAGAGGATCTTCTGCTGTCTGAGGCGCTTTTCGAGGGCTTCCGGCAGGGGGAAGGAGATGACTTCAATCTGAGCGTGCTTCGACCCGAGTCGAAGTGCCCGCCCATCTCGTTGTCCTAGCCGTACGCTTGTCCACGGCAGGTCGTAGTGTACAACCCGGGCGGCAGCCTGGAGATTGAGTCCTTCCGCGGCAACATCCGTACAGAGAAGAACAGTAGGGCGGGTCGCCTGGCACGTGGGTCGAGCCACTCCTGGGCGAAACCAATCGAGAACAACCGCTCTTGGAAGTGGGGTGCTTCCGATACCGGCGTTTGTCCCGGAGCACCAAGCAAGCTCTCGAATGTTGAGGTGTCGGCGGAGGTAGGACACCGTGTCCCGCGCAGTGGTGAATACGAGCGTAGGGCGTCTATCTGCGAGGATCGCTTTGAGCGTGTGACACTTGGTGTCAGGCCCTCGAGCCCTGGCTTGGGCCTGTGAGATCAACCCCTCCACCTTCTGGATATCTCCGAGATCGAGGTCCGTCGAGTTCTCACCGTCGGTCAGGAGGGGCCAGAACACAAGCTGATCTTCTGCTCCAGCGGTAAACCAGTGAAGCGCTGACCGACTCATCGACCGACCGCTCTCCCGAGCGTCCTGTGCGTGGCGCAGCAACCGGTGGTAGCGACGGGCACAGCCTAGCAGTGCCTGGGGACTCGAGCCGGCCGCACGCCAGAACACCGCTCGGATGAGAGCCTGAACCGAACGATTCGTCGAATGGCTGAGGGAATCGATCGTCTCGAGCAGCAGTGCTAGCTCCTTCGAGGTCGTTTGTCTCTGGACTGTCTCGTCCCGACGCGTGGGGTGACGCCATTCATTTCCGCTGCTCCGAAGGACGAGATGCTCCAGAGCTGGATGGGTATGGCCATAGCGAAGCACCTGGGTGATCGAAGGTAGGCCCGCATCGAGTAACGCATCGTCTCGAACGACCAACCGAAGTTGGTTTCCTAGATCGGTGAGTCGGTTTACCACCGGCGTTGCTGTGATCAGGACGGCTCGCTGCCCGGTGATCCACGGCGCAAGGTGCTCATATCTTCGAATGGCAGTGTTACGGAAATGATGGCTCTCGTCGATGAGGACGAGGGAGGAGCGGGCCGAGGGTAAGGCGCCGCGACTCACCCGTGCATGAGACCATACGAGCACTGATAGACCCAGTGTGTCAGCCACGTGGCGCCACTGCCGTACGAGAGCGGGCGGGACGATGCACACAACCGCTTCACCATGACAGCGCTGCTGAGCCACCGCCAGCGCGACGTAGGTCTTGCCGGTTCCTACAGGGTCGGCCAGTACCGCACCACGAAACCGGTCTACGGCATACAGTACCCGGCGAAACGCCACCGCCTGTTCGGGGCGCAACCAGGTTGGAGGGGCATCAGGAGCCTCACCGGGCGCCAGGCTGCGCGCGATCGCCCGGGCGACGGCGTCGACCGGAGCCGGCGCTCCAATCCGCAGGCCGGTTTGAAGCGGACTCGGTACTGCGGCAAGGGCCTCAGCGATGATCGCTGGAGTCGACGCCGGCAACTCCACGCAGTGCCTTGCGGGCGGCAGAAGACAGGCCAAGGTGCTGGGCCACCAATTCGTCTACCGAATACTGGTTCGCCCTGTCGCTTGTAGCCCGTTCGGCGAGCCGAATGAGCTCGGCGTCTGCCGGAACAGCGGGTGGGAGTGGCAGCGACGATATGACTCGGGCATTAAATCGGAAAAATCCCCCCCGCGCTGGATCGGCGTGTAGGGATGCAGCCGCCCGGATCCAGGTCGAATTCAACCATGCGGCTACCGCGTGAGCGCTAGCCCTGCTTTGGGTTGGGATGAGGTAACACGTGTTCAGCGGAACCACGTCCTGGTGTGCAGCGGGCGTGAGCGCCACCGCTTCGAGACGCTTGGCGATGTCGGCCCACACTACCTTGAAAGCTGCAAGCGCAGGTCCAACTCTAAAAAGCTGCCAGATTGGCCCTTCTCTGAAGTCGGATCTCCGACGAAGTACAGCTGCGTGCCGTCTGAAGTAGGCCTCGGCCCTCGGCGGGAGATTCCGTCGGGACAGACCAGTTGAGTCGTGAGTCCAGATGAGGAAGATCTTCGGTTTGGCCGACCACGCGTGGATATCCCGTCCTCGCAGCGCCGGGCGTCTGAGGCTGGGTTCCACATCGGCGCTCGGGTCTAGGAACACGGCATTCGCGCCGGTCTTCAATCCCAAATGGCACGCAAAACGGTCGCCGACTCGAGGATGATCGCGGAGCGCCTCGATCGCCTCCCGGACCGGGTCGGCCTGCAGCACCCAGGGTCCCCCATCTCGCAGGCAGACTTGCGGCACCCGATCTGTATCCGTGACTGACAGGGAGGGGCGTATGGTATGGGAGGCAGCTGGACGATTCTTCGTCGCGACAACGGCGAGAGGGTATGTGGTCGCGTCGAAGCTCTTTGCGTGAGTGGGGGTGAGATCCGCGATTGAATGAAGCGTCGTCTCACAGACGAGGTTCCTGCGAGCCTTCCTGGCGTACTCCGCGGTGGCGAGCTTTGCAGGTACCAGGAATGCAATGGAGCCGTTTGGCCCGGTCAGTTCCAGACCTCGTTCCAGGAAGGCGAGGGCAAGGTCAGGTTGGTGGTGGAAGCCGCTACCACCAGCGGATCGCCACCAGCGAAAGCGCTGTGACAGTTGCCGCCGAACGACATCGGGGAGCAACTCCGCACGAATCCACGGCGGATTCCCGAGAACGAGGTCGAACCCACCACCCTTCGCGAATATGTCCGCAAAGTGGCTTTCATAGTGAAACCAAGGCAACTCTTGCTCCCGGTCTAGCTTACGCCTTGCTTGGCGAAGATGGCGTCGTTGGGAACGAAGAGCGCGCAACCGAGATCGGAGCGAGGCGTCGATGCCATGTCGATCGCCAAAAAGGGTCTCGCTCTTTCCCGTCGCGACGCATTCGGCGATCTGATGGTCCACCCGTACCTCGGCACCTTCGAGGTACGTCCGCATCGTGCGACATTCGATCTGTCGAAGCAGCCGGGCCTCCTTCGCCTTGTCTGGTCCAGTGGTATGGACCAGGCGCTGTCGTACGTCGCCGAGGAACCGGCCTTCGGCTACCACATGTGGGGGCACCCCCGTTGCGGCGCCGAATGGGTCGCTGAGGCTGTCACCCTGGCGAATGAGGCAATCCAGATTCGGGAGGGGATTCACGACCTCTGGAGTATGGGCTGGGTCTTCGGAGAGCACCGCGAGCCAAAGCCGAAGTTCTGCTAGCGTAACAGCGATAGCACTGGCGTCGACGCCGAAGAGATTGCGTCCCAGGATCTCCCGCCTGAGTGCAGGACCTCGGTTGTCGTCGCGACGCACGGCTGCAAGCCACTCCAATGCGCCCAGGAGGAAAGCTCCCGATCCCACCGCTGGATCGAGGATGGTCATCGTCCGCGTCATGGGCCCCAGGCTGGGATCCCGGTCGCGGACTCTCCTGGCAGACTCTGCATCGCTGAGGCCGAATCGTGTTGCTAAGAACGCTCCTATGCCTCCCTCAAGGAGATCATTCACGAGATGAGCTGGCGTATAGTAGGTCCCGCTTCGCTTACGCTCTTCCGGGTCCATCACCCCCTCGAAGACGCGACCCAACATGTCCGGTGCGATGGCGTGAGTATCGTTGCCCTCTCGGACCGTGAAGTGAAAGCGCTCGAACAGGTCGTCAAATGCCTTGCGCCAGAGCACGTTCGGGATCGTCAGACGGTAGCGTCGCTCAAGTGGATGAGGCTCGAACAAGCCGCCGTTGAGAAAGGGCACGCGGCCAAATTCACGCGAGGCGCGACTCCGACGCTCGGGAGGTTGGTTGAGTGTTCCGAAGAACAGCGGAATAAAGAAATCCCGATGAAGGTCGGACCCACGAGCCAGGTGGCGATCCAGGGCCAGCCGGAGAAAGTCCGGCTGGCCGTTTAGCCAGCCGTTGCTTTGAACGAAGTAGAGGAAGAGGACCCGCGTGAGCTGAAGCAAGGCCATTCGCTGACGGTCAGGTCGAGGAACGTTCTGGGAGAGTTCCGCCGTGAATTCACGCAAGAGAACTCGGAAGCCTCGTATAAAGCCGCGACCGGGTTCCGCTCCATCGAGTGCCCTGGCAATGCGTATGGCTGTCTCGATTGCGCCGCTCTGTTCCCCGACGGAGGCTCGCTCAAGGCAATGGAGGGCAAGTTTGCTGGGCCGG
>JABDII010000196.1 GCA_013003805.1 Gemmatimonadales bacterium | reverse complement strand
CAATTCCTACTCGCGAGCTCAGCATGACGACCTCCGCACTTCCGACCTACGACCGGCTCACTCCCCCGAGCGACGGGAGTCCCATGGCGATGGTGGACGGCACCCTCCACGTCCCCAACCGTCCCATCATCCCATTCATCGAGGGTGACGGCACTGGGCCCGACATCTGGAACGCCTCGCGGCTGGTGTTCGAAGCGGCCGTTGAGAAGGCGTATGGAAAGGACCGGGCGATCGTCTGGTTCGAGGTCCTTGCCGGCGAAAAGGCCAAGAACCAAGTCGGGGATTGGCTCCCGGACGACACCCTCCGCGCGATTCGCCACTACCTGATCGCCATCAAGGGACCGCTCACCACCCCCGTGGGAGGCGGATTCCGATCGCTCAACGTGACGCTGCGCCAGAAGTTGGACTTGTATGCGTGCGTCCGCCCGGTGCGCTACTTCACCGGGGTCCCCTCCCCGGTCAAGACCCCCGAGAAAGTGGACATGATCATCTTCCGGGAGAATACGGAGGACATCTACGCCGGAATCGAGTATCAAGCCCTCTCGGATGATGCGCGGAGGCTCATCGATTTTCTCCAGGACACCTTGGGAGTGAGATCGATCCGGTTCCCCGACACGAGCGGCATCGGCATCAAGCCGGTATCGGAAGAAGGCACCAAACGCCTCGTGCGTGCGGCGATCGACCACGCGATTAAGCGCCAACGCAAGAGCGTCACACTGGTGCACAAGGGCAACATCATGAAGTTCACGGAGGGCGCGTTCCGTGACTGGGGCTACGAACTTGCGCAGCAGGAATACGGTGCCACCCCGATTGACGGTGGGCCCTGGTGCAAACTTCCCAACGGTCTCGTCGTCAAGGATGTCATCGCGGACGCCTTTCTCCAGCAGATTCTCACCCGCCCGGCTGAGTACGATGTCATTGCCACGCTCAACCTAAACGGCGACTACGTGTCGGACGCGCTCGCCGCTCAAGTCGGCGGGATCGGGATCGCGCCGGGGGCCAACATCAACTTCCAGACCGGGCATGCCATTTTCGAGGCGACGCACGGCACCGCGCCCAAGTATGCCGGGCAGGACAAGGTGAACCCAGGATCCGTGATCCTCTCCGGCGAGATGATGCTGCGCCACATGGGTTGGGATGAAGCGGCCGACCTGGTCATCAAGGGCTTGGAAGCAACCATCAGCCAACAGCGGGTAACCTACGATTTCGAGCGACTCATGACGGGCGCGACCCTCCTCAAGACCAGCGAATTCGCAAAGGCCATGGCCGACAACATGTAGGCGCGGTACCGCCATGCCTGCGTCCACCGAAGCGCCGCCGCCCCCGCCCTCACGCGTTCACCGGCTGTCCCGTTGGGCGGGGCCCCTGGGCTACGGCGCGGCGTTCCTCTTGGCCCCAAAGAGCCTCCCTCCCGAGGCACGCCACGTGCTCGGGGTCGCCGTGTGGATGGTCGTCTGGTGGGTCACCGAGGCGGTGCCACTCGCCGCCACGTCGCTCCTTCCCTTGACACTGTTTCCGTTGCTTGGCGTCGCGAGCCCCCAAGCGGCGGCCGCACCGTACGCGCATCAGCTGATCTTTCTCTTTCTCGCGGGCTTCCTGCTGGCGGCGGCGCTCCAAGCCTGGAACGCGCACACCCGAATTGCCTACGCCATCGTCTCACGTATCGGATTCGAGGGGCGACGCGTGGTCCTCGGGATCATGCTGGCCACGGCGTTCCTATCGATGTGGATCTCAAATACCGCAACCGCCGCGATGATGTACCCCATCGCCCTCGCCATCGGGGCCCTCCTCGGCCAAAGCAAGGAGGCGCACACCACCAGGACCGCGCTCATGTTGGGCGTGGCGTACGCGGCATCGATTGGGGGCATGGCCACGCTCATCGGAACGCCACCCAACCTGATTTTTTCCGCGTTTGTCGAGCAGTCGACCGGACGTACCATCGGGTTCGGGCAGTTCATGGCCGTGGGGCTTCCCACGGCCGTGGTCCTGCTCCCTCTCTGCTGGATCTTGTTGGTCTATGTGGCGTTCCGACACCATGCAAGCATCCCGGCCGAGGCCGAAGAAGTCATCGCCCGGCGGCGCACCGCCCTCGGAGAACTCCGCGGGGGCGAGGCCAAGACCCTGGCGGTCTTCACGCTCACCGCGGCAGCGTGGCTGCTCAGGGCACCCAAGGATTTCGGTGTCGTCCGGGTGCCCGGACTGACCGACCTGGCACCGGGCATCAGCGACGCCACCATCGGCATTGCGGGCGCGGTCTTACTGTTTCTCCTGCATACCGCACCATTGGAGGAGAGACCCCGGAGACCACTGCTCACCTGGGAGGAGGCCCGTACCATCCCGTGGGGCGTGCTCCTCTTGTTCGGCGGCGGCCTCTCCCTCGCCGCTGCCATGGAGTCGACCGGCCTCACCTCATGGATCGGCCAGCATTTGGAGATCCTTCGCGGTCTGCCCACGCCGCTCCTCCTGCTCGGCCTCGCGATCACCGTGTTGGCCCTGGGCGAGTTGGCGTCCAATACGGCCCTCGCGGCGATGGCCATGCCGCTGGTCGCCTCGCTTGCCGTCAGCATCGGCCAACCGCCGCTCCTGCTCCTCTTGGTCACGGCCTTGGCCGCTTCGACCGGTTTCGCGCTCCCGATTGCCACGCCTCCCAACGCGATCGTCTTCGGCTCCGGTCAGCTCAGGGTCCGCGACATGGTGAGGGCGGGACTGATGCTGGACGTCGTCGCGGTCATCGTGGTGGTGGTGGTGGTCAGTCTCCTGTTCCCCATCATCCTCGGCTGACGAGCGACCGAGAACGATCGCTCCCTCACCGTCCAGGTGTCACCCACCGCTCGGCCAGTGCCAGGAAGCCGTCGACCCCGAGGGCCAGGAGTGCCGCGGGCAAGGCGCCCGAGAGGATCATTCGCGTATCCGATAGCGCGAGCCCGGCGACGATAGGGTCGCCCAGTCCGCCCGCTCCGATGAACGCGGCCAGAGTTGCGGTGCCCACATTGATGACCGCAGCCGTGCGGATGCCCGCCATGACGACCGGGGCCGCGAGCGGAAGCCGCACGTGGAGCAAGACCTGCCCAGGCGTCATGCCGAGTGCGGTGCCGGCCTCGACGGCGGCAGGTTCGGCCTCGCGCACCCCGGTGAACGTGTTCCGCAAGATCGGGAAGATCGAATAGAGAAACAGCGCGGTCAGTGCCGGCCAAACTCCGATGCCCAGAAGCGGGATCATGAAGGCGAGAAGCGCGATGCTCGGGAGCGTCTGCAGCAGCCCTGCACCCCGAATCACCGACTCGGCGCTTCGGCGGCGGCGCTCGAGGAAAAGACCGAGCGGCACCGCGACGAGCACCGCCGCGAGGAGAGAGACACCGACCAGATATATGTGCCGAAGGGTGAGGGAGACCAGCGTCGCACGCTGGT
>JABDII010000461.1 GCA_013003805.1 Gemmatimonadales bacterium | reverse complement strand
CCGCGCTCGATCCACTGCTCGGCCGGTCTCCACTGCTGGGCTGGGCCGCGCTTGGGGCCGTGTACGGCGCCATCACCGGGTGGGCGCTGATGCGGTTTCCTCGCAGCCTAGCCGGGCGAAACTACTTGTAGCTGATTGTTCCTTTGGAGGCTCCGCAGTTTCTTCTCCTTGCAGGCTATTCCCGAGAGAGTGCATTGTAGGGCTCGAAAGGGCTCCAGTTTGGAAGCCTCGTACTTGTGAGCCAGCCCTACCGGCCGGCACACCCTGGAGAACACCCGTAAACAAGGAGAGAGAAGTGAAAAAGTTTATGTTTCTGCATTTCGGATTTGAAAAGCCCACTCCGGACATTATGGAGGCTTGGGAGGCTTGGTTTGAATCGATCTCCGACAAGCAGATCGACCAGGGTGGGTTCCGTGGTGGTCGAGAAATCTCGACGAGTGGAACCAAGGACCTACCATGGAATATGGAATCCATTACTGGTTACAACATCATCGAGGCGGAGAGTCTTGATGCCGCGGAGAAACTTGCCCAAGGCAATCCATTTATTGCGAGCATTCGAATCTACGAAGTGAGGTCGATGTAGAGTGGCAACCTGCATGCGTTTCTGGAGCCCACTGTGACCGGCCATCGATTGCGCCTGCGAACGCACAAGGGAAGCGCGATGGCCCTGATCACGATGGGAGCAGCAGGCCTGGCCCTCGGGCTGGCCCTGGTCCCGTTTTTGTCCTCGAGGAACTTGGCCGCGCCGCGACCGTTCTTCCCCTGCTGATGGCGGGAATGGGTGGTGGGGTCTGGCCGCGAACAGGCTCCGTCTGCCCCGCTGGGCTCGTGAGCGTGAGGGGCAGATGGAGTACATCGCCGGTCGCGTCGGGGTGCTAGTTGGGCAACGGCCGCAACGCGAGGAGCCGGAGACCTAGCCCAGTCTCCGCTGGGCATCAGTGTCGCGTGCATTCGCTCGCGGCCTCATGTGCAGAGCCGTTAGGCACCGCGGTCGACATCACAGTAGAATCCCCAGCGTGAGGAGTCATCGACCATGCCTCAGGTCTTCCCATACGACAATGTCATTGCCGGAGTCATGGTGCTGGTGGTTGCCTTTGGCTTCCACTGGATGGGCCAGGCACTGTCCCTCCTCAACTGGGAGCTGGCCACGCGGCTCGGTCTGCAGGAGAAGGAGATGCTCCCAGAGTATCGGGTGTACGAGCACGCTATTGCCGTGGCTGACGTCAGCATTGGCTGGCTATACGGCGTCGCTGGTGTGGGACTCCTACTCGGCGCGCCTTGGGGGTACAAGCTGGCTTGGTTCCCGGGCGTCGTCCTGCTGTATCATGCCATCAGCTTCTGGATGTGGATTGGCAACCAGCGGAAGGCCGGTTACCGGGTTACGAGCTCGTCACTCAGGGTTGGCTGGACTGTGGCGAACATGGTCACAGGCCTTCTCGCTATCGTGGTGGCCTGGAACGCGACCTAGGCACGGAGCCGCGCTGCCTAACACGCGTGCGGAGCTGACGAGCACGTGGGCTTTCACAGGAAGCCGTTGACATGAGCTTGTCCAACGCGGCCAACTTGACCTACCTGCCAGCAGGCGCTTTTGGATTTATCGCTTCCATGGCAGGACTGATCACATTCGTGAAGGATGGTAGCGCGATCGGCCTTCTCGTCTGCCTCGCCGTCCCTCCCATCCTGTACCCGATCTTCAGGACAGTGTTCGGCAAGGTCTGCGGGCTCGGAGTCGGCCAGACTTCACCAGGTGGTGGACGAGCTGGCCCGACTGGCGAAGGGATCCGGAGACTGAGGCGTTCGGCCTCACGGACGATCGGGTGCTGATCGTTACGGAGTCGCGGATACTCGAGAGGCAATGTACGTGGAGGCGAGCTATTGGACAGTGTCGTTCGCAGGTTACGTGAACACGGCCTAACGCTCCCCGTCCCCAAGGGACCAGTGGCCAACTACGTCGGATGCAAGAGGTCCGGCGCGCTCCTCTTTGTCTCGGCCTTGGTGAGCAGCACTCGCGGTGCTGCCGGAGTCGAGGTCCCGTTGAATGAGGCCAAGAGCGCGGCTCAGGAGGTAGCGCTTGGGTTGCTGGCGATCGTGCAGGACTACCTTGGTGATCTCGATGCCGTTGCGTCGGTTGAGAAACTCAACGGGTTCATTCGCTCCGATCCGGAATTCACCCAACAGCCTCAGGTATTGGATGGCGCCTCGGATGTTCTCGTTGCGGCATTCGGGGACGCTGGGAAGCATGCTCGGACCGCGACAGGGGTCGCGCAGCTGCCATATGGCGCCACCGTCCAGCTCGAGATGGTGCTCCGTCTCCGTGACCCCGCTCGGGTTGGGACGTAAGGCGCATCCCAGTCCGTGTCACTCGGGCTTTGCCTCATGGCCGCGCGCTGCTGCCGGGCATCGCTGTGCTTGCGGTTGCAGTCGCCTGGACAAACAGCCTAGCCGCCTACCCATAGACGGAGTGCAGCATGTACGAGCTGTCGACTGTTTCACGGATGAGCCTCTATATCCTGCTCGCGCTGATCGGCATCCTCACCCTCGCGATATGGTGGGCCCAGACAGGCGTCCTCAGAGGCAAGGCGTTCAAGAACCCGGACGGATCGGTGGATGACTGGCATGAGCAGAAGATCTTCTTTGGCATATCGTTCGCCGATGTATTCCTTGCCTGTCCTGTGAGCGTTACGGGAATCGCCCTCGTGTTCCTGTCTCCCCAGTGGGGATACTACCTCTTGGCCCTGGTCAGCTTCTGGTTTCTGTGGACCAACACCATGACGACGGTGACGAGTCTCCGTTTCGAGAAGCCGAAGATCACTGTTACCTGGTTTATCGTCTATCCGTTGGGGTCGATTGTCGGGCTGGCGTACATCGTGTGGACACTAGTGCACTTCGACAGTATCTATCGACCATAAGCCGCGCAGTCCTGTCCGGGAACGGCTGGCCAATCCCTAACATGGCTCCAACTGAGGTTCCGGCAGCACCGCATGATCCCGTATTGCCAGTCGTGAACCGTCACGTGCCCGGAAAGGAACTCAGCGCATGAGACGTGCATCCCCGTTGAGCTATGAGAGGGCAAACGTGTAGCTGGACCGCACTGCCGGGATTGGCGGCAGTGCGGTCCGGGGATCGTCTGACGGAAATGCTGGGGAGAGAGTAGCCCGCGTTGTCGGTGCAGGAATGCGTTGCTGCTGCCCTACCTCATGTTGGCCATCGCGCGCTGCCACGCATCGCTCAGGGACGGGTATTCAGCCAGCTTCATCATCTGGGACGCCGCTTTTTCCTGAAATGATTGTCCCTGCTCCGCATACTTCTGCGCGATCTCCTGCATCTCCTCCTGAGTGGGTTCGGGGAGCTCCTGAACCTGTGCGATGACCTCGGCAATGCGGCTTCCCAAAGCCTCAATCTCCGACGCCGCTTCCTCGGCTGACGCCTGGTCCGTTACCCCCTCGAGGACGCCGACCATCTCCTCCATGATCCCGACCTGCGCCTCCATCGCGTCTTCATAGGAGTTGATACCGCCGCCGCCACACGAAGCAAACATCACAGCCACAACCGTCACCACCAGGGCTCGCCACATTTTCGGTTTCTCCTTGCTGAGTCATGGTGAGTCTACAGCAGCCGATCCGGCAAGGCAATACCATCCCCCACGCCGCCGCCGGCTGCCGCGCGCTTGTGGTTTGGGCGAAGTCGTTGAATTGTGTACGGGGGCTACTCGCTACGCACCTGCCTCCCTCCCCCTCCCCCCACC
>JABDII010000459.1 GCA_013003805.1 Gemmatimonadales bacterium | reverse complement strand
GGCGTGTCTCGCATTGTGTTCGGCTCGTCCTCCTCGGTGTATGGTGACGACACGCCCTCCCCATTTCGGGAAGATGTCCCTGCGACCACACCGGTTTCCCCGTATGCGGCCACTAAACGCGGCGGCGAGCTTCTGTTCGAGTCCGTGGCGCCGCACTTCGGGTTGCGCGTCGCCGCGGTCCGGCTGTTCACCGTCTACGGGCCACGGCAGCGTCCCGATCTGGCCATCCACCACTTTGCGCGGCTGATGGCGGCCCGACAACCAATTACCTTATTTGGGGATGGGACCCAGGCGCGGGACTACACCTATGCCAGCGATATCGTCGCCGGGATTCTTGCAGCGTCGGCCTGGACCGAACAGGCCCCGACTGGAATGGAAATCTTCAACCTGGGCGGAGCGCGGGCGGTGCCGCTCCGAGACATGGTCGAGGTCCTCGCACGGGAAATGGGGACTGAACCCATCATTACCTGGGAATCTCTGCAGCCCGGAGATGTCAGGAATACTGCTGCGGATCTGACTAAGTCCGAGCGCGTGCTCGGCTACCAACCAGAAGTGCCCTTCGAGGAGGGGATTCATCGCTTTGTCGCGTGGCTTCGAGACCATCATGATCCCGAACCCTGACCACCTCGTCCACCAGGCTCAGGAACGGTTCGCGCTGCAA
The DNA here is from genome assembly GCA_013003805.1 of Gemmatimonadales bacterium. Lineage (GTDB taxonomy): Bacteria > Gemmatimonadota > Gemmatimonadetes > Gemmatimonadales > GWC2-71-9 > JABDII01. Next base: position 5,927 of record JABDII010000459.1, on the reverse strand, counting down.
GACTACTACGGGGCGATCCATTTCTTGAATGACGTCGTGGCGATGGGACATCACTTCGCCGACGTCCATCATCTGCTCGGCCTGTGCCAGTCCATGCTGGGGCAGCCGGAGGACGCCCTCAGCGAATTCGAGCGTGCGCTCGAACTCAATCCCCGCTATCTGGAAGCCCACATCCATCGCGGTATCGTCTTGAACGAACTCGGTCGGCTGGAAGATGCGCACCGATCCTTCGAGGCTGCCGGACGCGCTGAAGATGTGACCATGGCCGGCTTTCCAGCGCATGTCGCAGGCTGTTTGGCCAATCAGCACGCGGCCCTGGCTGAAGCCTATGCCGAGGCCGGGGCGATGGAAGAAGCGATCGGCCAGTACCACCGGGCCATAGAACTCGGCCCCGGGTTTTCCGACTTGCGATACCGGTTGGCCCGCCTCCTCCTCGAGTCCGCGAGAACCTTGGAGGCCCGGGACGAACTCGAGCGCGTCGTTGCGGAGCAGCCCAACTTCGTGGACGCCCAGGCCGCCCTCGGCCTCGCCCGCTTTCTTTCCGGTGACGCCAGCGGTGCCGCCGAAGTCTGGCAAGAATGCCTTGCGCGACGGCCGGAGAACGCCCGGGTGGAGGCCTACCTTGCCATGCTGGGCCGGGCCGTGGAATGAGGGTCACCCGGCAGTTCGCGACGACCTTCGGCATTGCGCTCCTCCTCGGATGCTCGACGGCAAGCCATGAGCAGGAGGGTGACGTGGCATACCGGGAATCCCGGTTCGCCGAAGCCCTCCAGGCCTACCGTCGAGCCACCGATCGAAGCGAGCCAGGGATTTGGGCCAAACTCGGCGCGGCCGCGCTCGGCAGCGGGGACTACCGCGAGGCCGTTGAGGCATACCGTCAGTTGGCGATCCTCGCCCCGCTGCGCGTGGAAGAGGCGACGCTCGGGATCGACTTCGTGGCCCGCGCCGCCCTCGAGGCTCGGGACATGGAGGGCGTCCGGGAAGCCGTCTTTGCGCTCACCGCCCTCGCGCCCAGCCGACGCGTCGGCCGCTACGCACTCATCTTGGTCCAGTCACGCGAGCTTTCCGGTGAGGAGCAACTCCGGCTGATTCCAGCCGCGATAGGCGCGGCCACCGATCGGCCGACGGCCGACTCGCTGTTGGCCGCCTATGCCTCGGCACTCCAGATGTCCGTCTCGTGCGATCGAGCGATCCAGGTCTACCGGTCGGTTCGACGACGGACCGAAACGGGCAACCCGGCATTGTCCCAGGCGATCGGAGGTGAGTATGCCTCCTGCGCCTTGGCGCTGGGCCTGGCCGTTCTGGAAGGAACTCCGTGGACCGCCGAGGAGTTCTTTCGTGAGGCTATTCAGGCCGACTCAACCAGTCCGGTGGGGCGGCGAAGCCTGGTGGCGTTTGGCGATGCCAGAGTGGTTCAGGGGGACTTCCTCGGAGGCGCGTCGGCGTATCAAGCGGCGTTGGATCTTAGTGCCGGGCCGGATTCCATAGCGGATCTCGCCGCGGAGCGGTTGAACGCGATTGCCACCGCTGCGTTTCCCGATGATTCCACTGCGGTGGAGCCGTGAGGCGCCTCGGCCTCCTCGGGCTCACCGCGATCGGAGCGGCGTGCGGACTCCCCTCGCCGGACCCGACGCCGACCCCGGTGACACCCATATCCCAGACAGCGAGCCCCAGCGAGATCGACTCCCTCTGGGACGTGGCGGGCCGGAAGTTCCGCCAAGGCAAATGGACCGATGTGTCAGCAACTCTGGAGCGACTCGTCCTTGAGTTTCCTCCCGGGGATGCCCGTTTTGCCCGTGCACGATTGTATCTGGGCAACTCCTACCTTGCTTCCAAGAGCCACCTCCAAGCCGTGAGGGAATTCCGGAAGCTCTCGGACGAGCGGCCGGGCGATCCCTTGGCCCCTCTGGGACTCCTGCGGGCGGGCGATGCCTATGCCGAGCTCTGGCGCCGCCCTGAGCTCGATCCTTCCTACGGCCAGACCGCGTTGGCGACCTACCAGGAACTCCTCAATCGCTATCCCGAATCCGATGCCGCCACCCGGGCGCGCGGGAAGATCGCCGCCCTGGAAGAGAAATTCGCCATCAAGCAGTACAAGGCCGCGCTCTACTATTTCCGGTTCAAGGCGTACGACTCAGCCATCCTGTATTTGAAGGACCTCGTCGCAACGTACCCACGGACCACCTCGGCTCCCGACGCACTCAAATTGCTGGTCGATGCCTATACCCGGCTGGGATACGAGGAGGATGTCACGGAAACCTGTGGGTATCTGCGCCGATTCCACCCCAACGCGTCCCAGACTTCGAGGGCGTGTCCCGCGGAGCCAGCCGATTCCTGATGGTTGGTTTGTTCGGCGGCTCCTTCGATCCCATCCACCACGGCCATCTTCTCGTTGCCCAAGCGGCCATGGAGGCGTTGGCACTGGAGGAACTGCGGTTCGTGCCGGCGCGCCAGCAGCCCTTTAAAGCGGGCAACCACGGCGCTGATGCCGCCGATCGGGTTCGGATGGTGGAGCTCGCCATAGCCGGCGAACCGCAGTTTCAGGTGGAACGGTTCGAGGTCGAGCGGCCAGGTCCGTCCTTCACCGTCGAGACGCTCCGAGCCCTCCGCGCGCGGGAGCCGTCGACGGACTTCGTGCTCCTGGTGGGGGCCGATGCCGCGGCCGAGTTGCCAACTTGGCATGAAGCAGGGGAGATTGCACGGTTGGCCCAGGTCGTGATGTTCGCCCGGCCTGCGGAACAGGCCCTTGGCCCGGCTGGGGACTACGAGAGCATCCGGGTTCCTCAGGTGGAAATTTCGGCGTCCGCGATCAGGCGCCGAGTGCGTGCCGGCCAATCGATTCAGTTTTGGGTGCCGGAGGCGGTGCGGGATCACATCGCCGCCCACCGGCTGTATTTGGACTAGGAACCGTATGATCAAGAACTCCCTCACGAAGGTCTTCGGGACGCGATTCCAGCGGGAAGTCAAGCGTCTCCAGCCCGTCATCGCCGAGATCAAGCGTCACGAGGAGCGCCTGGCTCAGGTGAGCGAAGAGGAGCTCACGGGACAGACCGCGCGATTCCGGGCCCGCCTCACCGAGTTGACTGGCGAGACCCTCGGCGAACTCGAGCGGGTGCGCGCGGCGAAGCATGATTGCCCGGACCCCGATGAGCGCGACCGGCTGGAGCAGCAGGCCCAATCGCTGGAGACCACCTACAAGAAGCAGGTGGCCGAGGGCTTGACCGAACTCCTCCCTGAGGCGTTTGCCACCGTGCGGGAAGCCTGCCGGCGGCTCCTCGACACTTCCCTGGTGGTTACGGGTCGCGAGATGACCTGGGATATGGTCCCCTACGATGTCCAGTTGATCGGCGGGATAGTCCTTCACCAAGGTAAGATCGCGGAGATGGCCACAGGCGAAGGGAAGACCCTCGTCGCCACCTTGCCGATCTACCTCAACGCGCTGACCGGGAGAGGGGTGCATCTCGTCACGGTCAACAACTATCTGGCCCGACGCGACTCGCAGTGGATGGGCCACCTCTACACCTACTTGGGTCTCACCGTTGGCTGTCTTGACGACACCGAGCCGTCCTCGCCGGAGCGGCGGGCGGCCTACCTGTGCGACGTCACGTACGGGACCAACAACGAATTCGGTTTCGATTACCTGCGGGACAACATGGTGTACCGTACGGACCAGCGAGTGCAGCGCGAATACATCTACGCCATCATCGACGAGGTAGACTCGATCCTCATCGACGAGGCCAGGACCCCGCTCATCATCTCCGGCCCGGTGGGCCATGAGGAGAGCGAGAACTTCGCCGTCTACAACCGCCAGGTCGCGGATCTGGTCCGAAAGCAGACGGCGGTGGTCAACACGCTCCTCGCCGAGGGAGAGAAACTGCTGGCCGACGAGGAGACGCGGCAGGAGGCCGCGCTCAAGCTCTACCAGGCCCAGTTGGGCATGCCCAAGAACAAGCGGCTGCTCAAGAAACTGAACGAGACCGGGGTGAAGCAGCTGGTTCAGAAGATGGAGCTTGAGGCCATCGCCGATCGGAAGCTCCCGGCCCGGCAGCAGCGGATGCGAGATCTGGAAGACATCCTCTACTTCGTCTTGGATGAGAAGGGCCATTCGGTGCACCTCACGGATCGCGGTGCCGAGACCCTCTCGCCGGACGATCCAGCCCTCTTTCTGGTGCCGGACATCTCCGAGGCCATTCACGCGATCGAGGCGGACTCCGACCTCACCCCGACAGAACAGCGGAAGGCGCGGCAGGAGATCGAGGCACAGTACGCGGTCAAGAGCGAGAAACTCCATACGATCCACAAGCTGCTCCAAGCCCACGCGTTGTACGAAAAGGATGTGGACTATCTCGTCCAGGAGGGCCAAGTGGTCATCGTGGACGAGTTCACCGGCCGGGTGATGGTGGGTCGGCGCTGGGCGGACGGACTGCACCAGGCAGTCGAGGCCAAGGAAAGCGTCCAGGTCAAAGGTGAAACCCAGACGCTCGCCACCGTCACAATTCAGAACTACTTCCGCATGTACGAGAAACTGGCGGGCATGACTGGTACTGCGGAGACGGAGGAGACCGAGTTCTACTCCATCTATGGGTTGGATGTCATGGTGATTCCGACCCATCGACCGGTGACGAGGCGCGATGAGTCCGATCGGATCTACAAGACCCGCCGGGAGAAGAACAACGCGATCATCGATGAGGTCGAACGGCTCCACGAACAGGGCCTGCCCATCCTGATCGGTACGGTGAACGTAGATGTCTCGGAGACGCTGAGCCGGCAACTCAAGCGGCGCGGCATCCGCCACGAGGTGCTGAACGCCAAGTATCACCAGCGAGAAGCGGAAATCGTGGCCAACGCTGGCCAGCAGAATGCGGTGACTATCGCGACGAACATGGCCGGCCGAGGCACCGACATCAAACTCGGCGCCGACCTCGATCTCACCTCCGAGGAGGCTGGGCTTCAGATCATCGGAACCGAACGGCACGAGTCACGCCGGATCGATCGCCAGCTGCGGGGCCGGTCCGGCCGGCAGGGCGACCCGGGCGCGACCGTGTTCTTCCTCTCGCTGGAAGATGACTTGATGCGGCTGTTCATCTCCGAGCGCATCGCGCGCTGGATGGACAAAAGCGGGGTGGAGGAGGGCGAGGTCATTACCGGGCGGCTGGTGACGCGCTCGATTGAGCAGGCCCAAAAGCGCGTCGAACTCCAGAACTTCCAGACGCGAAAGCGACTGCTGGAGTACGATGACGTAATGAACCAGCAGCGGGAGGTGGTATACGCGCTCCGGCTGGGTGCCCTGGAGCGGGGAGAGGAACTTAAGGCGGAGGGCCGCCGGATGCTTCAGGCCGCGCTCGAGCAGAGCGTCTTGAGCTACCTGTCCGACGCGACCCGACCGGAGGAATACGATCGCGGCGGCCTGCAGGATGCGCTCACCCTGCAATACCTCCTGCCGGTCGATGCGATCGTCGACGGGGACGCCACGCCAGAGATCGAGCAGATGGTGGACGCCGTGCAGGACGAGGGCGAAGCAGCGTTCCAACGGAAGCTCTCGTACCTCACCGAGTTCGGGGAGACGGTTGGTGCGTCGGACGCCGATCTGCAGATCCTCTCTCAGGTCATGCTGTCTGTCCTGGACGAGAAGTGGAAGGATCATCTCTACGACCTCGATCAGTTGCGGAATGCCATCCAGTATCGGGCCTACGGCCAGCGGGACCCGCTGATTGAGTACAAGCGCGAAGCGTTTGAGATGTTCGAAGATCTTATGCGGGACATCCACTCGACCTTCACCGAACGGTTCCTGAAGATCCAGGTCACCGCCCCCCACCCGGCCGCCCGCCAGGTGAGCATACCGACCCCTGCAGCGCCTCCGGCACCCAGCGATGCCGCCGACGACCTCTTTCCTGGGGCCGCCCGCAAGGCGCCGATCGCCCCGGCGG
>JABDII010000123.1 GCA_013003805.1 Gemmatimonadales bacterium | reverse complement strand
ATCTCCGGCCGTTCCACCAGACGCCGCGCGACTTGGGTGTTCCACCCGAGACGGTGGATCATCTGCTGCGGCACTATGGAACGGAGACCGCTGCCATCTGCAACCTGATTCGGGACGATCGCACCTTGCTTCGGCCGCTCTCGAGCGATCACCCAGCCATCGAAGCAGAAGTCGTCCACAGCACCCGACGGGAGCTCCCTCAACACGTCGACGATTTTCTGATCCGCCGTATCCATCCGTACTATGAGGTCAGGGATCGGGGAGCGGCGTCCGTCGATCGTGTCGCAGCGCTCATGGGAGCGGAGCTTGGCTGGGATTCCAATCGCATGGCGAAGGAAGTCGAGCGTTACTCTCAGTTCCTCGCCCCGGCAGGCACCCAGATGGGTTGAATTCCTGCCACGGGTCAGGCGGGCGGTCCCGACCCCGGCGCCGAGCATCGTAGGTTATCTTAGGTCCCTCCGACCACCCTTGAAGTCCCTCGCTCATCCGGCTCACACCGTGAGCGACCGCAGGAGTAGTCCCGTGGATCCAAATCCCTTTGAGACGGCGAATGCGGGTTTCGCACAGATAGTATACGAGCAATTCCTGCGCGACCCCGACTCGGTGAGTGTGGAATGGCGGCGCTTGTTCGAGAGCGGGGTGGTAGGTATGACCCCCAGCGAACCAACTGAGCGGGAGATTCCGGTCGAGCCAGACGGCGCGCTGCTGAGCGTGGGGCTTCCCGAGGGTGCGGAGCCGATCGCCGGACCGGCCGCCCGGCTGGTCACCAACATGATGGACAGCCTCACCGTGCCCACGGCGACCAGTTTTCGCGATGTGCCGGTCGGGGAACTGGAGCGCCGCCGCCGGCAGCTCAACGAGGCACGCGCCGCGGCTGGCCAGCCCGGAAAGATCTCCTACACCCATCTCATCGGTCACGCACTGATGGTGGCCGCCCGGTCGCACGCCGTGATGGCGCATTCGTTCCGACTGATCGACGGCGTGCCCCATCGGATCACCCCGCCGGCGATCAGCCTCGGCCTGGCCGTCGACATCGTACGCAAGGACGGCAGCCGTGGCCTCGTGGTGCCGGTCATTCGGGATGCAACCTCGAAGAACTTTGCTGAGTTCTACGATGCCTACGAGATCTTGGTAGACAAGGCGCGCACCCACAGACTCATGCCTGATGATTTTGTCGGGGCTACCATTACCCTGACCAATCCGGGCGGGTTGGGCACTGTCGGCTCGGTGCCGCGACTCATGGCGCACCAAGGCACCATCGTGGCCGTCGGTGCGATTGACTTTCCCGTGGCGTTCGCCGCGAGTGATCGGAGCCAGCTCGACGCCCTCCGGCTCAGCAAGGTGATGACCCTCACCAGCACCTACGATCACCGCGTGATCCAGGGAGCGGAATCGGGTGAGTTTCTGCGCGAGGTCGATCGACTCCTGCAAGGCGGGGACGATTTCTACCAACAGCTGGCCGCCGACGTGGGACTCGTCGTTCCTGCAATCGGCCCGGCCGAACGACGTGCTGCCATCGGGAGACCAGCGGGGATTGCCGCTCCTATTTCCCCGGATCAACTCGTCCATGTAGCCGCGGGAATGCGCCTCGTCAGAACACTCCGGACGTTCGGCCACCTCGCGGCGCACCTCGATCCGCTAGGCAGTCCGCCCATTGGCGACCCCTCACTCGAACCCAGTTCGGTCGGCCTGACGGCTGAGATTATGGCATCCATCCCGGCCGACGTGTTCCGCGTTGCCGTTCCCGGAGAGACGCTCGCGGAAGCGCTACGTCACCTCGAAGACACCTATAGTGGGACCATCGCGTACGAAGTGGAGCATATAGACAACCATGAGGAACGGGTGTGGCTTCGCCAGGTCATCGAATCCGGCGTGTACCGCACTTCGCTCGCGCCTGAGGGACAACGCCGGCTGCTCGCGCGACTGAGCCAGGTCGAAGCGCTGGAGCAGTTCCTGCACAAGGCCTACCTCGGCCACAAGCGCTTCTCGATTGAAGGCGTCGACGCCACTGTCCCGATGCTCGACTTGGCGATCGAGACGGCCGCGGAGAGGGGTGCCCGGGAGGTCGTGATCGGCATGGCGCACCGGGGCCGACTCAATGTCCTCGCCCACACAGTGGGCAAGCCATACGAGACGATCTTCGCGGAGTTCGAGGGAGGGCGGCACGTCGAAGCCGGGAAGTTGACGCCCCCGGGTGGCATGGGGGACGTGAAGTATCACCATGGTGCGGAGGGTGCGTATCGAACCTCGAGTGGCAGGGCGATCACCATCACCCTGTCGCCGAACCCCAGCCATCTCGAGTTCGTCAATCCTGTGGTCTGCGGAAGGGCCCGAGCGGAGCAGACGCAGCGTCAGGGCCAGACGGCGGCGCATGATCCTTCGTCCGCCCTTCCGATTCTCATCCACGGAGATGCCGCATTTGCCGGAGAGGGCATCGTGGCCGAGACGCTCAATCTGAGTGCGCTTCGCGGGTACGGGACTGGTGGAACGCTTCACATCATCACCAACAATCAAATCGGATTCACCACCGATATTCAGGACGCGCGCTCCACCTACTATGCCAGCGACCTGGCGAAAGGGTTTGACCTTCCCATAGTGCACGTCAACGCAGACGACCCTGAGGCCTGCCTGGACGCCGTTCGTCTCGCCATGGCGTACCGCCAGCGGTTCCACAAGGACGTACTGATCGATCTGGTCGGCTACCGACGTCATGGCCACAACGAAGGCGACGAGCCGGCGTACACCCAGCCGCTGATGGCGGCACGGATCAAAGACCTTCCGACGGTTCGCGAGCGCTTTACCGATCGGCTCATTCAAGCCGGGGTGCTGGAACCCGAGACGGCCGCACGCGAATACGATGCGGTGTACCAACGGCTGGTCGAGACCCACAACACCTTCAAGGCCGCGAGCCCGACGGTGACGCCCGTGGAGGAACTCGAGCGTGCCGGGAGGCCGAGCGGCCTGGTGCCGAGCGCCGTGCCGGCTGAACTCCTGCTGGCACTGAACGAGCAGCTCCTCGAGTGGCCCGACGACTTCGCCGTGCACCCGAAACTCGCCAAGCAACTCGAGCGACGCCGTGGGGCATTAGGCGGAGAGCCTGCCATCGAGTGGGCGCACGCCGAAGCCCTCGCCTTCGCCTCCCTCCTGACGGAAGGCGTTGCCCTGCGACTCACCGGGCAAGACACCGAACGCGGGACCTTTAGTCAGCGGCACTTGGTGCTGCACGACGTCACCAACGGACAAACCTACGCTCCGATCCAGCACCTCCCCGGTGCGCTGGCCTCGATGGAGATCCACAACAGTCCGCTGTCGGAGATGGGTGCCCTCGGGTTCGAGTATGGGTACGCCGCAGCCGCGCCGGATACGCTGGTCCTGTGGGAGGCGCAATTCGGAGATTTCATCAATAGCGCCCAGGTCATCGTCGATCAGTTCATCGCGTCGAGCCTGTCGAAGTGGGGAGTCACGTCTCGACTCACGCTCCTCTTGCCGCACGGATATGAAGGACAGGGACCCGAGCATTCGAGTGCACGGATCGAGCGGTTCCTCGACCTCGGGGCGGAGCACAACATGCGCATCGCCAACTGCACGACGCCGGGGCAGTACTTCCACCTTCTGCGACTCCAGGCGCTCAGGAAACGGAGCCTTCCGCTCGTCATCATGACGCCGAAGAGCCTGCTGCGACTTCCCCAGGCGCTCTCGAGCTTCGGGGATCTGTCATCCGGATTGTTCTGCCGCGTGCTCGACAACACGGCCCTCACCCCGAATCCCAACGAGGTTCACAGGGTCCTCTTGTGCTCGGGGAAGATCTACTACGATCTCCTCGCC
>JABDII010000121.1 GCA_013003805.1 Gemmatimonadales bacterium | reverse complement strand
CTGTCGCGACAAGCCGGATTGGAGTCAATAAAGTGCCTCCGGATCGATTCCAGCTTAGACGGATTCCGGTATTGCGGGGCATGACAGCGATGACGGTGGGGAACCTGTCCCAGGGTAAGGGGGTCTTTCGCCGACGCAGCGGAGACGTGGTACGTGGAGCGGCAAAATCCCTTCTTGGGAACACGCTATACGAAGCAGTGCGGGCCCGAGTGCTAAGGTAGGCCAGATAACTCGTTAACGAGAATGCTCATGAAGGATTCCAATAGGCTGCAACCGATCGCTAAGCATGACTCCAATCCTGCCCGGATTGCGTCAGTGGCCTCCCAGTATCCCTCGGGGAACTCTTTCCCGGCGGGCCCTAGCGCTGTGGGTTTGCCTGCGGCGGCGACTCCGCCTGTCGTCGTCCAGTCCCTTTGGAGGCGCGGCTAGCGACGGCACCAACCCCGGGGCGGACTTCGGCGTCCTCCAGGCGCGGACCGCGAGCGCTCGCACGGGAGACCCTCGTCTACCGGCCTTGAGGTCTCCGAGCCTCTGAGCGCAGAAGAAGACGATTCTAACAGCCCGCCGCTGGGGCGCGTTTCTTGCTGAGCGATTGAGAAAAGCAAGAGCTTCCCTTGCACTCCGCCACCTGAGCACGATGGAAAGCACTATTTCGCAAGCCCTAGCAACCCGAGCCCCCAATCCTCCGGAGCAGAGACTTCGCATATGTCTCGCGGCTCCCTCACCGAGGCAGGTGGGCGGCCAGGCCAGCCAGGCAGAGCTGCTCGTTGCGGAGCTCGAAGCGCGAGGGGTAGCCTCGGTTGAGTTCGTGCCACAGGATCCGCTGGTCCCCGGCTGGCTGAGATGGATCAAGGTGGTGCCCGTCCTTCGTACGATTCTCAGCTTGACAGGCTACGTAGCTCTCCTGGCTCGAGCCTTGGCTCGGAGCCAGCTGGCGCACGTATTCACTGCCTCCTATTGGTCCTTCGTACTCTCGGCGGCTCCCGCAGTGATATTGGGACGCGTTCTCCGCACCCCGGTCCTCATCAACTACCACTCCGGGGAGGCTGAAGACCATCTCACACGATTTCGAATCTCTAGCAGGTTGTTTCTGCGGTGGGTCAGTGGGATTGTCGTCCCATCCCGCTATCTGGTCGGCGTTTTTCACAGCCGAGGCTACTCCACAACCAGAATTCCCAACGCAGTGGCGGGCGTCCGCTTTGCCTGGCAAGCCCGACCGCAACCGAGACAGCGATTTCTCAGTACCCGGAATTTGGAGCCGACCTACGATATTCCTACTGTGGTTCGAGCGTTTGCTCTGATCCACGCCAGAGTGCCAGGAGCAACGCTGACCTTGGTCGGCTCCGGCTCCCAGGCTGCAGAAGTGGGCCGGCTAGTGCAGGAATTAGAGCTGTCAGACTGCGTGCACCTGGTCGGTCGCGTACCTCACGACGAGATCGAGCCCTATTATCGCGATGCCGACGTGTTTCTGAATGCCTCTGTTGTGGACAACCAGCCGCTGAGCCTACTCGAAGCAATGGCCTCAGGGCTGTGCGTCGTAACCACCGATGTCGGCGGGATCAGTGATTTCATTCGCGATGGTCACACTGGATTGTTGGTTCCACCGCAGGCCCCGCAAGCCTTGGCAGATGCTGCGTTGAGGGCGCTCAGGGATCCGGCTCTATTTGACCGACTGGTTCAGGCTGCGCGCGAAGTCATCTTGGAGCACGATGTCAAGGTCGTCGTTGACAAATGGAGAGAATGCTACGCCCGCGTCTCTGATCGAGATGTGGACCAACCCCTTGAGGTAACCACTGGGCTCGCGCCGTAGAAACTGGGCCCTTGCGATCCGCGCTCGGCAAGAACTGGCCAAACGGTGGGATGCCTTACGACCATCGCCACGCTATGACGGTCCAGGGTCGTTGGCACCATTGTTGACATCCTCAGCAGTGGGGGCGATGAAGCATCGTGGCATTTCGGCGGTGCGTGATCAACTCGTGACTGCTGCCGAGAAGCGCTTTCCGTTGCGTAACATTGTAGGCCGGTTACCCACGACGTTGCCCCAGCACGATCAGATCATCGCCCATGCTGATAGGCTACTTGCGGGTGAGTGGGACTTGTTCGGCCGCCCGGCAAAGGCCTTCTCACGCTCACTCGATTGGCGGTCCGATCCGGTGACGGGGGCACCCACGGCGGAAGGTCACTGGCATCGTGTGCCGTACCTTGGAACGGGCGATGGCAATGATGTCAAGTATCTCTGGGAACTGAACCGACACCGTGACCTGGTTCGCTTGGCCCAAGCCTACTTCCTCAGCGGTCGGGCGGAATACAGCGAAGCACTTGCCGACTTGCTGGATCGGTGGATGGAGCAGAATCCCCCTGGCGAGGGCATCAATTGGGCGAGCAGCCTTGAGGTGGGGCTCCGTGCCATCGGTTGGTGCTGGATGTGGTACCTGTCCCACCGGGCGCCGTTGTGGACTGATGGTCGCCTGGGCCACTTCTTATGGCAGCTGTGGCACCATGGTGACCACGTAGCACGGTTCGACTCCGTGCACCACAGTCCCAATACCCATCTGACAGGGGAGGCGCTAAGCCTTCTCTACCTGAGCCACATTATGCCTGATTTTCATCGGGCTGCCCGGTGGCACCAGCTCGGGTGCGCCACCTTGCAGGCGGAGGTGGTCAGCCAAATCCTTCCGGATGGATTTCATTTCGAGCGTTCCACCTGCTACCATCGGTATACCACTGAGTTCTATCTCCATGCTGCACTGCTGTTGGCGGACAACCCCAACCCGGCCCAGCTCTCGGATGTCACGGAGGCACTGGACCGCTTGGTTGTGGTGATCGCTGCGCTCCGGCGGCCAGGGCTGCCATGGCCGGTGCTTGGCGACGATGATGGGGGTCGAGCTCTCCGCCTTACTACTGCGCCTCCAGCTGACCAACGGTCATTGTTGGCCTGTGCCGCCGCCTGGCGGAACCGGTTCGATTGGCTACCGGAGGCAAGTGTGAGCGACGGTGCTGAAGCCTGGTGGTTGCTGGATGATCGTGCGTGGGAGCGGCTTGCTTTGCGTGAGACGACGGCGGTGGCAGGGGTCCCGCCTGCGGTGCAACATGAGGAGTTCCCCGCTGCTGGATATTATCTGGCGCGCGATGGCTTGGGGCCTAGATCCTGGTCTTGCCTGATCGATGCTGGCCCTCATGGCGGCGATCGGACTGGCCATGCCCACACCGACCTCGGCCATGTTGAGATCTCTGGTATGGGGATACCACTAGTGGTGGATCCGGGTTGTTCGGTGTACTCGGGGGATCCTGTTCGGCGTGACTGGTTCCGCTCCGAGCAAGCCCATGCCTGTCTGGTCGTGCCAGGGCATCCCCTAGCGGAGCCGGATGGCCCCTTCAGCTGGAGACGTACTGCCGTTACCCCGGAAGTCTCTCTCGAAGAGGCGAGTGGGGACCTGTGGCGCCTGCAGCTCGGCTACAATCGGCTCGGTCCGAACGGCTCCATGCAGCATTGTAGACAGGTTGCGTTAGTAGCCGGGTGGGGTGTGCTTGTATGTGATTGGGTGACGGGCGGCGGCGGCGCTGCCACGCCCTTTGAACTGCGGTGGCCGCTAGGGTGTGCGGTTGAACCTGCTCGCCTTGGCGATGGATCTATTACGATAGGTAACGCGAGGCTGCGCTGGTGGCTCACTTCGACTCCGGGTTGCTGGGCTTGGCGGACTCCTGAGTTGAGGACAGCTGTGATGTCGCCCGCCTTTGGTGAAGAATCACCTGCAACCCAGCTGATATTCCCCGCTACCCGGGTTCCGGCAGCCATGCTCTTCGGATGCAGCGCCATCAGCGCCGGGCCTGCGAGCATTCAGTGGGAAACCGCAGTGGACGGGACACCCACCGCCTGCCATGTCCAGCTTGGGCGGGCTCACCCTCCCCTCCGATTCTCTGCGCGGCGGAGTCGTTGTACTCGGAAGTCCAATGCTGGCGTAGCGGCCGCGAGGACTCCCTGATGTGCGGCATTTGCGGCATCGTCCTGAACGAGCGCAGTCGGGTGGTCGAGGAATCACGTATCCGGCGAATGTGCCGGGAGCAGGGCCATCGAGGCCCTGACGGCGAAGGGATTCACCTCGACGGCTCGGTCGCCTTGGGTCACCGTCGTCTCAGTATCGTAGACCTAGCTGGCGGCGGGCAGCCAATGGCGAATGAGGACGGCTCGGTTTGGATCTCCTTTAACGGAGAGATCTACAACCACGCTGATTTCCGATCGTCTCTTGAAGCCGCTGGTCATAGGTTTCGAAGCCAGTGTGACACCGAAGCGATCGTACATCTGTACGAGGAACATGGCCACGGTGCTCTTCAACAGCTACGTGGCATGTTTGCCTTCGCCATTTGGGATGCGCGTTCGCAAACGGCAATGCTCGCACGCGACCGCCTGGGTATCAAACCGCTTTACTACGCAGTGACCGCTGCTAGTGATCTCATCTTTGCCTCGGATATCAAAGCTCTCTTCGCCAGCGGTCTTGTGGAGCCAGTTCTCGATGAGGCGGCCGTCCTGGAGTTCTTCGCCACTGGGCATGTTGCGGGGTCGCAAACCCTGTTTGCCGGCGTTCGGAAGCTACCACCCGGCCATCTGCTGCTCTGGCACGAGGGACGGATAGTCGTGAAGTCGTACTGGGCGCTGCCATTTGAAGGGGAGACGGACCAGCCGGATGTGGCGGATGCGGCGGCTGAATTCTGGCCCCGATTCCGAGACTCGGTCCGTCTGCATCTGATGGCCGACGTTCCGCTCGGGGTATTCCTGAGCGGTGGGCTTGATTCGAGCCTCATTGTCGCTGCTATGCGCGATTGCGGGGTGAGCGAGTTGCGTACCTTCTCGGTCGGGTTTTCCGATGCACCGGGAGATGAATTGCCAGCGGCGCGAATCGTGGCCAACACATTTCAGACCGACCATCACGAAGTCACGCTTGACGCCACAACATTCTTCGAGGCGCTCCCTAGTATGACGTGGCACAGGGATCAGCCTCTGACCTTCTCCGCTAGCATCCCGCTCTACATCGTCTCGAAACTGGCACGGAGCGAGGTGAAGGTCGTGCTGACGGGTGAAGGGAGCGATGAGTTGTTCGCGGGGTACGGGCGCTACTGGCGGACATTGGTGAACCTTGTTGGGGCTCGGTTCCTGGACCGAGGTCTTCCTGCCGGTCTCCGGCGTACGCTTGCGGCCGGGATAACTGCCCTCGGCGCCGGCTACGTGTCCAATCGGCTCAAGCGTTCCTTCCTTGTCCTACCAGCCTCGATGCCTTCACTCTACCTAGAGGCGTTCGCCGAGTTTGATCAGTCCCGCCGCTCGGCCCTACTGGGCTTGAATGGAGAGGGGGATCCCTACCACGCATGCTCTTCTTTCTTCGATCAGGGACTGGCCCGAACCAACGCGCTCGAGGCGATCCTGCGCCTGGATCAAGCTACGTACCTGGAAGAACTTCTCATGAAACAGGATGCAATGAGCATGGCGGCCTCCATCGAGAGCCGGGTGCCATACCTCGACCACCCCCTCGTGGCCTGGGCAGCGCACCTGCCGCCGCGGACCAAGCTGCGGGGAAGAAATGGCAAGGCGCTTGTTCGAGAGGCTGCCCGAGCGCACCTACCTCGTAGTGTGATCGCGGCGCCGAAGCGAGGATTCCCCCTGCCGCTTGGGCGCTGGTTGAGGGAGCGCGGGCCGGAGTGGCTCGAGGCTTGTGCCCCGGCGGCCGGTGATTCGTTGCTCAACTGGGCCTCCGTTGGGGACCTGCTTAACGAGCACCGAGCCGGACTGGACCACACTGGCCGGTTGTGGCGTTTGCTGGCCTTTCAGACTTGGCGCCGAGATACTCTCGCCCGGCATCGAGCCCTTGTGAAGGATGCTCTTGTACCCTTGACCAGCGCCTGCTGATGCCGCTCTCAAACGCCGATATCCTCTGCTTTGCCAACGATTGGGAGGCCGATCCTACCAGCAAGCACCATTTGATGCGACACCTCGCTGAAAGGCATCGCGTGCTGTGGGTCGAAGCCGCGGGGATGAGGGCGCCCAATTTGCTGCGGAGCCAGGACCTACTGCGAATCGTCCGCAAGACGCGGGCAATGGTACGTCCGACCCAGCAAGTGCTAGACAACCTGTATGTCTATGCCCCTCCCACGATTCCCCTCCCAACTTGGCGCGTGGCACGGGCCGTGAATTCGCTGCTGTACCGTGTAACGCTGCAACGTGAGCAGCGGAGGGCTGCCTTCCGTGGCGCCCCGGTTGTCTGGACGTTTTCTCCCCACGTTGTGCCTTTCCTCAGGCGACTGCCACGCCAGTTTCTGGTCTACCACTGCGTCGACCGATGGACGGCCTTTCGGGACTATGATGCGGAATTAATGGAAACTTGGGAGCGACAACTCTGTGGTTTGGCTGACATTGTCTTCGCCTCGGCCGAAGACTTGGCGGAGCGGTGCCGGGCATTTGGAGCGGAGGTACACTACGTACCTCACGGGGTGAGCTATGGGCATTTCAATAGCGCGTTGGAGGTGGGGCCCGTGCGGGACGACCTTGCCTCCATTCCCGCCCCGCGAGTGGGGTTCTTCGGCCTGATCCACGAGTGGGTGGATCTTGAGCTCGTAGCCGAACTCGCGCGCCAGCGGCCAGCCTATTCTTTCGTGCTCATTGGGGACAGTCACACCGACACAACACCGGTCGCCGATTGTCCCAACGTGCATCTGCTTGGACGCCGTCCCTTCGCGACTTTGCCAGCATATTGCCGCGGCTTCGCCGCCGCAATCGTTCCGTTTCGCATGACGGAACTCACCAAATCCGTCAATCCAATCAAGTTGCGAGAATACGCTGCGGCGGGGCTCCCGATTGTCTCCAGCGATCTGCCCGAGGTCCGCCGGTGCAGGGATATTGCCGAAGTGGCTGCTACCCAGAGTGCTTGGCTCAAGGCGCTCGACCGGGCTGTCGCCAAGGGGCTAATTGCTGAGGAGCGCCACCTGCAGTCGGAGCGCGTCCGAGATCAGGATTGGGCGGTAGTGGCGCGACGGCTGGTCGCGCTCATTGACGAGCGGGACAAACGCAGGGCAAGAT
>JABDII010000115.1 GCA_013003805.1 Gemmatimonadales bacterium | reverse complement strand
GGATCTCGTGGATGTACCCGCCGGTAGCGTGCCGGAATTGCCGAATGAGGACGACCCGTGGATCCGGCGCCGTTGGCGGATCGAGAAACGGCACGACCGCCGCAGCACCGGAGTGCCGCACCATTTCAAAGCTGCCCCGCGACCCATTCGGGAATTCGACCTCGTCGATATCGAGGTCGATGACACGCCCGCTGTATACTCGACGGGTTGAATGAAGCATGGCCCCCCCGGCCCCCCTGGCTGCTCGGGACCCTACGTTACGGCCGCTAGTCCGCGGCCACCGGCTGACCGAAGAGGTCGCGGACAGTCGAGGGTCCCAGGGCGAGGGCCTCGACGTCCTCACGGATGCGGGCCAAGTCGCCGACCACCACAATAGCCACATTGTCCGGGCGAAGATGATGGCGGGCCACACGCTGGACCTCTTCGCCGGTTACGGCCATGACCCGCTGCACGTAGTCGTTGTAGTAGGTCAGAGGCAGTCCGAAGGTCAGCAACTCGGCGACGTTGCCCGCCATCTGCGACGTGGTCTCGAAGTCTCCGGCGAGCCCGAGCGCGAGATACGCCTTGGCCCGCTCGAGTTCTGTGGGGCTGACCGGGGCGTCTCGAATGGCTCGAATCTCTCGAAAGAACTCCACGAGGGAGCTGTCAGTCACGTCGGTGCGCACCGAGGCGCCCGCGGTGAAGGGACCCGGCATCGGACGGTAGGAGAACCGCGATCGCGCCCCGTAGGTGTAGCCCTTGGTCTCGCGCAAGTTCGAATTGAGTCTCGAGGAGAACGAACCGCCCAGAATCGTGTTCATGACCTCGATGGCGATGTAATCCTCATGGTGCCGTGAAATCCCGGGGCCGCCGATACGTATGACGGACTGGGCAGCGCCCGGCTTGTCGATCAGGTACACCCGAGTCTGGTCGATGGTGAGCGTCACCGGCGACGGCAGGTCGTGTTTCGCTTCGACGGCGCGGAGCGGGGCTGGCGAGCATTCCTGCCAGGCACCGAGGTGCCGTTGGGTCGCGGCGCGTGCCTCGGCAAGGTCCATGTCACCGGTCACGATGAGCGTGGCGCGGCCGGCGCAGAAGACTTGATGGTAGAAGTTCCGCACGACCGTCGAATCCAACCCAACGGTCGACAGACTGTCGCCGGTCAGGCTCGCGTGATATGGATGCCTCTCGGGGAAGACGATGGCATTGAACGCCAGCGACGCCACCGTTTCGGGACGGTCACGCTCCTGCAGGATCCTGGCGAGTCGCAGGTCCCGCTGCCGTGTCACCTCGGTGCTACGGAACGTCGGGCGGAGCGTGACCGCTGCCATGAGGGCCAGCGCCGGATCGAGGTTCCGGCGGGGAACCTTGAGGCTCACCCGGATTTCATCCCAGCTCGCGGTGGTTCTCAGGTTGGCTCCGTAGTACTCCGCCAGTGCAGCAATCCCAAAGGCATCGAGCGTGTCCGCGCCCTCATCCAGCATGTCGGCCGTAAATGAGGCCAAGCCGGGGACCGCGTGGTCTTCCCGCCCCCCTCCAGCGACGGCGAGGGTGAACTGCACCAGGGGAACCTCCCGCATCTCCACCACATGGAGGGTGAGGCCGTTGGGCAGCGTGGCTGTCGCGATATCGGGAAGCTGGAGACTCGGTGGAGGTGCCAGGACCGGCGGCTTGGTGCGGTCGATGGCCTGCGCCCCGCCGACGGCTGGCGCGCTCAGTACCGCCAGTCCGAGAGTCACGAGGAATCGGTGGGTCATGGTGTCACCTCTGTCCCTTGAACGGCGAGCTCCGGCTTTCCATCCGGCACGACGCTCAGGATGACCTTGGGGGCGTGCAAATACGTTGCGACGGCCCGCTGCACGTCCGCAGCCGTCACGGCCTGGTAGCGGGCCAGGTCGCGCGCGAAGTAATCGGGCTCGCCGGTGAAGTAGTAGTAGCCGTTGAGTAAATCCGCCTTTGCCAGGACCCGTTCGAGCCGGTTCAGGAAGGTGGACTCGACCGAGTTCTGGGCCTGCTCGAGTTCGCGCAGGGTGGGACCTTCGGCCCCGAGCCGGGCAATCTCCTCCTCGATCACGTGGTGGACTTCGGGTAGAGCGTGGCCGGGTCGCGCGGTTGCGCGGACGATGAAATCTCCATCGAGAAGCTTGCCATCTTGGAATGCGATGATGTCGGACGCGAGCTGGTCCTCGTACACGAGGCGCTGGGTGAGTCGGCTGTTCTTGGCGCCCGTGAGAATGTAGGCCACGATATCGAGTGCAGCATCATCGGGCGCATACGCTTTCGTGGTGTGCCAGGCATAGTACACGCGAGGTAATTGTACCCGATCCTCGAGCATCGCGAGTGTATCTCGCGCGAGCGTGAAGCTCGGTGGCACCGGCCGGGTGATGGACGGCCCCCGCGGGATCTCACCGAAATACTGTTCCATCAGCGTCTTGATGTCGGCGGCTGTGACGGCACCCGCCAGCACGATCACGGCATTGTTCGGTGCGTAGTATGTCCGAAAGAACTCCCGGGTATCATCGAGCGTCGCGGCTGAGAGATCCGCCATCGAGCCAATGACAGGCCAGGAATAGGGGTGACTTCTCGGGTAGAGCATCCGCCCGATGGTTTCCCAGGCCCGACCATAAGGTTGGTTGTCCACCCGCTGTCGCCGTTCGTTCTTTACCACGTCGCGTTGGAGATCGACCTTTTCCTGGTCCATGGTCGAGAGGAAAAAGCCCATGCGATCTGCTTCCAGCCACGCCATGAGTGGTGCGGCGTTGCTGGGTCCCCACTCGAAATAGTTCGTGCGGTCTTCAGTGGTGGAGCCGTTGTTGCTCGCTCCCGCACCCTCGAGTAGTCGGTCGAAGGCGGGATACGGGGCGTTCTCCGACCCCATGAACATGAGATGCTCAAAAAGGTGAGCGAAGCCGGTGCGCCCTCGCTTCTCGTCTCCGGACCCGACATGGTACCACACGTTCATGGTGACCGTGGGAACGGAATGATCCTCATGAACGATGAATCGTAGTCCGTTGGCCAGCGTGTCCATCGTGTAAGGGACGGAAAGTGGTGTTGCCTGAGCCAGCGCTCGTGATGCTGTCGCGCCTGCCAGGAACGTCAGGATAATGAGGACATGCCTCATACGAACCATTGGAGTGCCTCCTACCAGCTTCTGAGCCAGGCGATGGGAATCTTGAGGGCTTCCGACGCGAAGTACGCCACCTCACGACGAAAACTCTGTGAAATCGGACTGGTGCGGGTCGGCGAGGTGTAAGCCTCGATGCCCATGCGTCGAGCCTCGAGTCGTAGCCGCGCCATATGAAACGGATCGCTGACGAGCAGAATGGTCTGGTGATCCTCCTGTTGCATCCAATTCGCGACCGATCGAATCGAGGCCTCCGTCGACCTCCCTTCCGGGCGCACTACGAGCGCCTCGGGCGGCACGTTTCGCGATTGGAGATAGCGTTGGCCTACCACCGCCTCACTCGCGGTGTCGCCAGTTCCGATGCCGCCAGTGAGCACGATCTGAGAAGCGATGTTCTGGTGGTAGAGTGCGAGGGCGTGGTCCAGACGAGCTTGGAGAACGGGCGATGGGCGTCCATCGTACTGTGCCGCGCCGAGGACGACGATCGCGTCCGTCGGGCCACGATGGTCCTGCTGGCTGACCCCTGCTACATAGGCGAACGCAAGGAGATACACGACGGCCGTGGCTAGCAAACCGAGGCCCACGAAGACGCCAACACGCCTGATGGTTGTCACGAAACGGAAGCTACCCGGTTGCCGCCGGGTCCATCAAGCTGAATGCGCCTCGGGTCAGAGGTCGAACGATTGCCCGAGTTTGGGGATGGTGACCTTTTCGACCCCTTCTTCATGGAGGAGTTCCGCCATCGCCTGTCCTGCCTCGGTCTCACCATGGACCACGAAGGCACGGCGCACTGGCCCGCCGAGGCGACGCACCCAGTCCCGGAGTTCGTTCTGGTCTGCGTGAGCGGAATAGCCGTCGATGCGCTCCACCTCGGCACGCAGCTCCATCATGTCACCGAATACTCGTATCTCCCGGTTTCCCTCGAGAATCCTGCGGCCCAAGGTGTGTGCCGCTTGGTATCCCACGAAGAGTAGGACGTTGCGATGGTCGCCGCCGTGGTTCTTCAGATGATGGAGAATCCGACCGGCTTCGATCATCCCCGAGGCGGCCACGATTACCGCGGGTCCTTGACGAGAGTTGAGCGCCTTCGACTCGGAGACATCGCGGACATAGTGCACCATCGGCCAGTGGAACAATTGGTCCGAGCTTTCCACCAGGGCTTCTCGACGATCGAAGATTTCCGGGTGTAGGCGGAAGATGTCGGTCGCGTTCACGGCCAGCGGGCTGTCTACAAAGCAGGGAATCTCTGGGATCTTGCCGGCCCGATACAGCGAGTGCAATGCGTAGATGATTTCCTGAGTTCGTCCCACCGCGAAGGCTGGAATGAGCACCTTGCCGCCGTTGGCCGCGGCGCGACGGACGATGTCGCCGAGATGATCTTCCGCGCCGTGCACGGACTCGTGCATCCTGTTGGCGTAGGTCGATTCGATGATCAGCGTGTCGACCGGGCCCTGAGGAGGCCTGGGGTCGCGAATGATGGGGAGGCCAGTTCGGCCGATATCACCGGAAAACACCAACCGATGCGGTCGGTCTTCGGTGATACGCATCGAGACAGTGGCCGATCCAAGAATATGGCCGGCGTCGGTGAACTCGAAGGTGAGGTGTTTACGGAGGTGGACCAAGCGCTGATACGGAATCCCAACCAACAACTCTTGCACGGCGACCGCATCCGCCATGGTGTAAAGAGGCTCGCTTTCAGGACCCTTCTTGCCCCGCCGCGCCAGATACTCGGCGTCCTTTTCCTGGATGTAGGCTGAATCGGGGAGCATGATCCCGCAGAGATCGCGTGTCGCAGCGGTTGAGTAGATCGGTCCGTGAAAGCCCCGGCTCACCAGGAGTGGGAGACGCCCGGAGTGGTCGATATGCGCGTGAGACAGCACGATCGCGTCCAACTGCCGTGGATCGACCGGCAGAGTGGCGTTCAGGCGGTACGCTTCCTTCCGTCGTCCCTGGAACAGTCCCGAATCCAGCAGGATCCGAGCACCTGCCGCCTCCAACAGGTGCATCGAGCCGGTGACCTGCCCGCCGGCGCCTCCGTGAAAGGTGAGACGGAGAATGCTCATCGCGTGCCAAACAGTCGGTCGCCGGCGTCGCCGAGGCCGGGAAGGATATATCCGCTGTCGTTGAGCTCGCGATCGAGAGCGGCCACAAATACCGGGACGTCTGGGTGGTCCTCAAGCATCCGCTCCACTCCCTCTGGGGCGGCGACCAGCGACAGGAGTCGAAGGCGCCGTGCCCCTGCTTCCTTGAGCTTCGTGATCGCGGCGGAGGCCGACCCGCCGGTCGCGAGCATAGGATCGAGTACGATGAAGTCCCGCGCCTCTCCCCCGAGTGGCACCTTGAAATAGTAACTCACCGGTTGGAGACTCTCATGATCGCGGTAGAGTCCGATGTGTCCGACCCGTGCCGAGGGAATGAGTTGGGTGATGCCCTCGACCATTCCCAGCCCGGCACGGAGGATAGGAACAAGGGCGAGCTTCTTCCCGGCGACCTGGCGGCCCGTTGTGCGCTCGAGCGGAGTCTCGATCGGGACCTCTTCGGTCGGAAGATCCTTGGTGACCTCATAGGCCATGAGCATCGCGATCTCATTCACGAGTTGTTTGAAGTCCCGCGTGCTCTTTCCCTTGCCTCTGAGGAGCGTGAGCTTGTGCTGGATCAGCGGATGATCGAGAATCGTGAGATTGGGGAAGCGGGCAGCGGCCATGGACAGAAATATGTCCCGCCCTCGCCGCGCCGCAAATGGAAAAACGGGCCCGCTTCGTGAAGCGGGCCCGCTGACTCACCACGGCCAACTCGGGATGATCCGGTCTGTGCGGTCTTACTGGCTCCAGGAAGGCTCGTAGTCCCCATCCGGACTGTTGGTGAGTCGGACGAGGCCGGAGCCATCCGCGTTCATGACATAGATTTCGGGGTTCCCGTCACGCCAGGACTCGAAGGCGATCTTCGTGCCGTCGGGGGACCACGCGGGCTCCAAGTCCGTGGCGGGATTGTTGGTGAGATTCACCGCCCCCGACCCGTTCGCGTTCATGACGTAGATTTCGGAGTCCCCATCTCTGGTTGACTTGAAGGCGATCTGCGTGCCGTCCGGTGACCACCAGGGGTCGATCTCAGTCGCTGGGTGATTGGTGAGGTTGATCGGATTGGAACCATCTGCATTCATGACGTAGATGTCGAAGTTGCCATCCCGATTGGTGGTGAATGCGATCTGCGTTCCGTCAGGGGACCAGATCGGGCCGACCTCGTAGGCCGGGTGATTCGTAAGATTGATGGGGTTCGACCCGTCGGCGTTCATGACGTAGACTTCGCCGTTGCCGTCACGGTCGGTTTGGAACAGGATCTTGGTGCCATCGGGTGACCACGACGGCTCGGTGTCGTTGGCCGGATGGTCGGTGAGCTGGATCAGGCCGCCTGAATTGTTCGCATTGGTTGCATAGATCTCACTGTTGCCGCTCCGATCGCCTTGGAAGACCACTTGACGTGAGTCGAACGACCAGGCCGGTTCGCCATCGTGGCCCGGGTCATTGGTGAGTCTCACCACGTCCGTGCCGTCGATATCCATCACGTAGACCTCCCGGTTCCCATCTCGGTCGGAGGAAAACGCGAGCTTGCCGTTCACCGCCGGGGCCGCGCAGTTGACATCGAACCCAACGGAGGTCGTGTCCCCCGCCACCACCCCGACCGGTTGCGGGTTGACCTGCTGCACGACGCAGGTAGTCGCGACGTCCTCCAGCTGCACCATGTACGATCCGACCTCGAGGTTGGGCAGGCTCAGCGTTGCATTGAGGCCGATGCTCTGAGGAGAGCCACCATTTACGCGTACGGCGTAGCCATCCGGATCGAGATTGGTGCCGACGGTGAGCGTCGTGATGTCGACCGACCCGACCGCCGGGGGTGGCGGCGGCGGCGGTGGCGGCGGCGGGGGCGGAGGCCCGGTGAACTTGTCGCCGCATCCCGTCACCAAGAGAAGGACGAACGCGACACTGGCCACAATTGTAAGCCGTTGGCGCGTAGGCTGAACCAGCCCACCGACGGAGTATAATGTCAATATTCTAGACAACACTGTATGGCTTCTGGACATTTCGCCCCTGTCGAGTGCAAATGTGACCCGTCCTCGCCGGCTCCACGGCCCGGCGGGACCCTCAACCAGCATTGCTCGCGCAAAAAGTGTACCCGAGGTCCCGTGGCATTCTTACGCGCTTTTCCCTATATTCACGCCCCCGCGGGCCAGGTAGCTCAGTTGGTAGAGCAGCGGACTGAAAATCCGCGTGTCGGCGGTTCGATTCCGCCCCTGGCCACTGTGGCCTAATCGATTGTTAGTCCAAGAGATAATTTGAGAAGGCCACCCCTGTGATGGGGTGGCCTTTGTCTGTGCGGATTACCCGAGAAATACCCTAACCGACAGCGCTTTCGAACCTCTTCGGATTCCGGCCGCCACTAGGGTTCTCCCTAGGAGTGAACTCAGGCAATGGAGTTGTCAGCTACTGGCCGGCTAGCGGTCGAACGTCGCGGCCTCCAATCTTGTAGACGAGATCCACTAATCCCACGAAGCCGTGTCGATGGATAACGCCTCGGAACTGATCAAGCTAGCCAGAGAGAAATTCGGCGACCTGAGCACCGCAGACGAGAAAGTGCTCAACGCCGTGGCTCGTGGCGAAGTCGCTGACCTCAGAAGCGACTCGGACGAAGATAACGATCCTGCACAAGCGCAGCATTGGAGCGAGGAACGAGCGTTCAACGCCGACCGTATCGCCTGGCTCTGTACCGACGCGCCCGCGTCAGCACTGGTGACGCATCGAGGGATCCAGCTCGAGCTGGCTCGGATCGACGAGAACCTTGACCTCGATTGGGCCAGGGTCCCGTTCCCGTTGATCTTCCGCCGATGCGCATTCTCTGGCCCGATCAGCCTGCGATTCGCCGAGGTCCCTGGGTTGTCCTTCGTTGGTACGCACACGCGGTCCCTCAACGCCGAGCGTCTGAAGGTCGAGGGCAGTGTCTTTCTGAGTGACGGCTTCACGGCCGAGGGGGAGGGGCGGCTGCGGGGGGCCACCATCGGCGGCAACCTCCAGTG
>JABDII010000457.1 GCA_013003805.1 Gemmatimonadales bacterium | reverse complement strand
ACCTGCATTTCACGGGCGACTTCCACGCCATCGCCTCCGCCAATAACCTCCTCTCGGCGATGCTGGACAATCACATCCACCAGGGGAATGCGGTGGGCATCGATCCACGACGGATCACGTGGCCCCGCACCATGGACATGAACGACCGCGCACTCCGCCACATCGTAACCGGCCTGGGCGGAATGAACGGAGGCATCGCGCGGGAGGAACATTTCGTCATCGTTCCGGCGAGCGAGGTCATGGCGATTCTCTGCCTCGCGACCGACCTGGCCGACCTCGAAGCGCGGTTGGGTCGCATCATCGTGGGATTCACCCGCGACCGGCTGCCCATTACGGCGAGCGACCTCAAGGCGTCGGGTGCGATGACACTCCTCTTAAAGGACGCCATCCTCCCGAATCTGGTCCAGACGCTGGAAGGGGGACCGGCCCTGGTGCACGGTGGACCCTTCGCCAACATCGCGCACGGCTGCAACTCGATTGCGGCGACGCGGCTCGGGCTCTCGTTGGCCGATGTGGTGCTGACCGAAGCAGGCTTCGGCGCCGACCTCGGAGCTGAGAAATTCTTCGACATCAAGTGCCGGGCCGGCGGATTGAATCCCGAGGCTGCCGTCATCGTGGCAACGGTCCGCGCCCTCAAGATGCATGGCGGGGTCGCGAAGGACGCCCTCAAGACGCCCGACGTGATTGCCGTTCGGCGAGGGCTGGTCAACCTCGAGGCCCATATCGCCAACGTCCAGCAGTTCGGAGTTCCAGTCATCGTTGCGTTGAACCGCTTTCTCTCGGACTCGAAGGACGAACTGGACGCCGTGCTCGGGGCCGCCCGTGGGGCCGGTGCCCGCGCGGCCCTGAGCGACGTCTGGGCCAGTGGTGGGGAAGGCGGGATGGGCGTGGCGCAGGAAATCCTCGCCACGCTCGAAGAGGGCAAGGCCCAATTCCAGCCCATCTACGAGACCGACCTTCCCATCACGCGGAAGATCGAGACGATCGCCACACGGATCTACGGCGCGGACGGCGTCGATTTCACCACCAAGGCCAACCGAGCCATTCGGCAGCTCGAATCGATCGGCATGGGCGACACCCCGGTCTGCATGGCGAAGACTCAGTATTCCTTCACCGACGACCAGTCCGTTCTCGGCCGTCCCAAGGGGTTCCGGATTACCATTCGCGATGTGTACGCCTCGGCGGGAGCCGGCTTCGTGGTTGCCCTCGCCGGAGACATCATGACCATGCCGGGGCTCAGCAAGGTCCCCTCGGCCGAGGCCATCCGCATCCACCAAGACGGACGCATCGAGGGTCTCTTCTAGGAGGCGGACATGTCGATTGAGTTTGTAGAGACCCCTGATGCGCCGGGTGCGATCGGCCCGTACAGTCAGGCGACCGTGGCAGACGGCCTGGTCTACACCGCCGGCCAGATCGCCCTCGATCCCGCGACCGGTCACATAATCCAAGGAGGAGTCGAGGCCCAGACCACTCGGGTGCTCGAGAACTTGTCCGCCATCCTGCGAGCGGCTGGATCTGATCTGTCACAGGTCGTAAAGACCACCGTGTATCTTGTGGATATGAACGATTTCCCGGCGATGAATGAGGTCTATACGAAGGCCTTTGGGGAGCACCGGCCGGCCCGGGCCACCGTGGCTGTCGCTGCCCTTCCCAAGGGAGTCCGCGTGGAGATCGATGCCATCGCTGTCAGAACGGCGGGCCGATAGCCAAGCGCTCCGGGGGCGGATCGGGCCTGGTGGCTCGGCCGGTCTTCAAAACCGTGTTGGAGACGCCTTCGGCGGCTCCGGTGGGTTCGATTCCCACACGCTCCCGCCACCCCACACCCGGGCTCGCCATGCCCCGACATGCCGCGTGGTTGATTGTAGGAGCCGTCGTGCTGACGGGTGTGGGTCGAGCCGACACGCTCGACGGACAAATCCTGCCGCCACCAACGGTTCCGCCTGCGGCGATCGACACCGGTGCCACCGGCGAGGCCGTCGACGACACCCTCCCTCGACGCCCGGTATCTCCCATGGGAGCATTCCTGCGATCCCTGGTGCTGCCGGGATGGGGGCAGGCCAAGCTCGATCGCAAGCTCACTGGCGGTATTTTCATTGTGTGGGAAGGCGTCACCCTCGGAATGAGCATCAAGGCGAATCACGAGCTGGGGTACCTGCGGCGGATCGGCTCGAGTCGGGTGGATGCGAAGAAACAGGAGCGGGAGGATTGGCTGATCTTGCTCGCCTTCAACCACCTATTCGCCGGACTCGAGGCCTACGTCTCGGCACATCTGTGGGACTTCCCCGGTGACATCAGAGTGCGGGCGGAGCCCGGTAGGGTGACCGCGCGACTGTCGATCCCACTCAGGTGATACTGTGAACGATGCGCCCATCGGCATCTTCGATTCCGGGATCGGCGGCCTGACCGTCACGCACTCGCTTTTCGAGTGCCTGCCCCACGAATCCACCATCTATTTCGGCGACACCGCCCGGGTTCCGTACGGTCCGAAGTCTCCGGCAACGGTGCGCCGGTACAGCCTCGAGATCCTCGAGTGGCTGCTGAGTCAACGTATCAAGGCCGTCGTGGTCGCATGCAATACGAGTTCGGCCCACGCTATCGAGACCCTGCAGGATCACAGTGATGTGCCCGTCATCGGCGTCATCGAGCCCGGGGCACGCGCGGCAGTTGCCGCTACTCAGGGCGGTCCGATCGGGGTCATCGGCACGGCCGGAACCATCGCGAGTGGCGCGTACCAGAGAGCCATTCACGACCTGAGCCCGGCAACCCACGTCGAACAGGTTTCGTGTCCGCTGTTCGTGCCGCTGGTGGAAGAAGGGTGGTTCGAGCATCCAGCGTCTGAACTCATCGCGCGGGAATATCTCGATCCGCTAGTCGCGGCCGGCACCGACACACTGGTACTCGGTTGCACCCACTATCCCCTGCTCAAGCCACTCCTCGCTCGAGTGCTCGGGGAGCAGGTGGTCCTGATCGACAGCGCGGACGAAACTGCGCTGGCAGTGAGGAGAGTGCTTTCGAGCCTCGACCTCGAGGCGGGACCAGACAATCCCGCCAACCATCGCTTTGCAGTGAGCGACGACCAGCAGCGTTTTCTCGATGTCGGGTCACGTTTTGTCGGGGAGCGGCTCAGTCACGTCGAGGTCGTACCGCTCGGCTAACCGTGGGCCAGTGATGTCAGCCTAGGGTGTGAACTGGGCGAGCGTGGCCCCATTCTCGGTCGCGACAGCGTAGCAGCGGTCCTCCATCCAGGCTCCCGGATTGAGGTACTGTCGGCCCTCGAAGGGCTCGGTCAGCGCCGGTCGGTGGGTATGGCCCATCACCACCAACCCCACTGAGGGTTCCTCGGCGAGTTTCTGCTCGGCCCAGGCACGCTGCTTTTCCGCTGCAGCGTCGAGGACTTCGGGGTGTCGTGTGGTGTAACCCAGGCCGCGACTCATGCGATCCACGAACCAGAACCCGAGGTCGGGGTGCATAGCCTTCCAGATCGCGATCATGAGACGGTTCCGGGTAACGTGATACATGAACTCGGCGGACCAGCGCTGCTCGGTGAGGCCGTCGCCATGCACAGCCAGAACCGAGCGCTGGCCTATGGTGAACCTCGCTTCGAGTGGATGGAAGGCGATATCGAGATCCTCACCCCAGAAGTCCTCCCCCCAGCGGTCGTGATTCCCCCCCACC
>JABDII010000090.1 GCA_013003805.1 Gemmatimonadales bacterium | reverse complement strand
TCGGCCGGGGTGGCGAAGCGATCGGCAGGAAGCTTCTGCAATGCTCGGAGCGTCGTCGCTCCGACACCGGGCGGAACAGTTTTCCGCACGTTGGTTGGCGCCGCCGGTTCCTCCGTCATGACCTTTGCCACCACCGCCTGGGCGCTGGGCCCGGTGAAGGGGGGCTCACCTACCAGCATTTCGTACAGCACGCAGCCCAGGGCGTACACGTCGCTCCGCGCGTCGAGTTCCCGATCGCCCATGGCCTGCTCGGGACTCATGTAGTGCGGCGTGCCAAGCGACATCCCCGTCTCGGTCATCCGGGAGCCGCCGGCCTTGGAGGCAGCCAATGCGATGCCGAAGTCCGCCACCAACGCCTGGTTGTCGTGCAGCAGAATGTTTTCCGGCTTGATGTCGCGGTGGATGACGTCGTGGCGGTGAGCGTAGTCGAGCGCGCTGGCCACCTCGGAGGCAATACGGACCGCGTCATCCACGGGCAGTTGCGTCTCGCGATCCAACCGATCCCGCAGCGGCTCACCCTCGATGTACGGCATCACATAGAAAAGGAACGAATCGGCCTCACCCGAGTCGAAGAGTGGCAGGATGTGAGGATGCTGTAGGTTGGCCGTGGTCTTGATCTCAGCCAGGAATCGCTCGGCGCCGATTACGGCGGCGAGCTCTGGCCTAAGCACCTTGAGCGCGACATCCCGGTCGTGTTTGACGTCGTGCGCCAGGTACACGGTGGCCATACCGCCGGCGCCAACCTCCCGATCGATAGTGTAGCGGTCGGTGAGGGCTGCCTTCAGGCGATCGATGGTGTCCGTCACGGCATTCCTTTAATGAAAGAGCCCCGTAAGGTAGGCACCGACCAAGCATGGGGCCAGAGTAGGTCACCAAACACTCGTCCCCCAGCCCGCTATCAGCTATCGGCGATCGGTCCTGCAGCTCTTCCCGCCTTTCCGCCCTACCGACTTCCCGCCTACCCCAGCGCCCCCGGCGTGACTCGAACCAACCCCACCTCACCCCTGCCCCGCTATCAGCTATCGGCTATCAAGTCCCGGACAGCGACTGTCAGTTTTAGGAATTAACGAAGTCAACTTCCTGGGATTGCCGTTGACTAGGCTCAAGTTGGCGTGAATTCAGCACTTCGGGCGGGAGTCTCACCTGCCCCGTGAGGTCCAGTGCGGGGAGTGGGTGGGAGTTTGGGGCACAGTTGGGGGACAGGATCCTGAGGATATCCGATCTTTCAAGATTGGGGGGAATTGAGACCCTTTAGTCTCCTAATCAAAACCAGGCTTACTACTACTCCGATCCAAAAAAGCAAAGTTATCCAATAGAGGAGGGCTTCTATGGAACCTTCAAGATCCCTATAACCTTTAAGCCTAAACCATTCATAACCGATATAGAATATGAGCAGCAGTGTTGAGGCAATTCCCGTCAGAAACAAAAATGCCCTTGTCTTTCCAGTTGCCTTGGATGTGACAGTCGTACTCATTAATACAATCCCTCCAATGAATAGGAGGGAAAAGAAGATGTAATTGAAGAAATTCAATTGTGTGTCCTGCAAAAAGCCACTCAAAAACGTCATAACGTAGATTACGGCCAATGCAGCAACTAGCATTGTCAATCTTCTTAGATTCTCTTCACTCATGTTGTGGTGAGTTTCGTCAGCCATTGGGTTCTCCCTATTCATAAAGAGCCTTTTGGAATCGTGACGAATTCTACTCTAAGTCAGCGGCAAGTCGGCGGAAGCCTGCAATCAACCCGCTCGCTCGTTACCGCCGTACTTAGGTTCTTCCCGGACCAATCTCACCCGTTACTACGGCGTACTCGCACCCAATGCCAGGTATCGCAATCTCGTTGGATCCGGCTCGCTCCTCCCCAAAGCGACCTACTGGGCCGGCTCCGGGTTCGCGTACTTCACCAGCAGTGCCTGAAACCGCGGATCGTCGCGGATCGGATCCCAGCGCGGATCCAGCCGCAGCATGTGCACGCTCGTAAACGAGGGCCCGGCCAGGAGGGGCTCGAGCTCGACCACCGCCTCATCGGCGAGGCCCGCTTGCGCGAAGATCATCGCGCGTGACTCGCTGAGGCGCCCGCGAAGTAAGCGATCGGCATACACGACCGACTCCTCGATCAACTGTGCCTGGTCGGCCGCGTCCGCCTGGCGGCCTAGTCCCGCCAGCGCGAGCCCACGGCTTGCATGGAATCGCCAATCGTCGGGAAGCTCGCGTAGTGCCGAATCCAGCTGTGCCAAGGCGCCCGTGAAGGCCGCAGCGGCGGCGACGCGATCGTGACGGAGCTGGTGGGCCCACGCGGCGTAGAGGAGTCCGGGCTCGTAGTATTCCTGTGTCTCGAACATCACGACCTCCCGCCGAGCAAGCAGCGCCAACACCGTATCCGGCTTGCGCTCCCAGAGCGCCAGGCGCGCTCGCCAGAGCGCTCTGGGACCAAACTCCGCGAAACTCTCGGGCCCGTCAGCGAGAACGTGGCGCAACGTGTCCAGCTCACCTTGCCACCAGAGGTAGGTGCGGGCCCTGGTCAGCTGCGCTCCCCAACGATCCGGAGCCAGCCCCAGCGCCCGGTTCAAGGCCCCGATGGCCTCCCCGTAGCGGTGCAGGTACATGAATGTCTCGCCGCCGAGGTCAGCAAAGACGTCGGCAGCGCGTGGATTCAGCGTGGTGGCCTTCTCGTACGCCGCCAACGCCTGATCCCACTGGCCCAGGCGGCGGTGCGCCGCCCCGATGGCCTCCCACACCCCCGCTGAACCTGGTAGCCCCTCCGCGGTGGCGGCCAGCTCCTGCAAGGCCCGCGCAAAATCTCGCTCCCAGTAATACACCCTCCCCATTGCCCGCCGCGTCTGTGGCAGCTCAGGGGCGAGCTTCTGCGCCGCCTCAGCGGCCGCACGCGCGCGTCCCAGCCGCGCGGGGCTTGGATCGTACCCAAACCAGTGGAGCAAGCCATGGACCTCCGCGAGCGAGGTGTACGCGATTGCAAACGTCGAGTCCAGGGCCAGCGCCCGCTCATAGAAGTCCTGCGCGATCTCGTAGTTCTGTCGTTCATACCCCTGCCGACGGCGATACTCCTCCCCCTGCAGGTACAGCCGGTATGCCTCGGCGTTGTGGGTCGGTACCGCGGCCAACGCGTTCGATTCGGCCCCGGTCACCACCGCCCCGACCGCCGTGACGACCTGTTGGGCAACCTCACCCTGGATGGCAAAGGCATCGTCCAGCGTCCGGTCGTAGCTCTCCGCCCAGACGTGCGCGCCGGTCTCGGGGTCGAGCAGCTGCACGTTCACCCGCAGCCGGTCTCCGATGACCTGGACGCTGCCCTCGACGATACTCCCCACGCCCAGCTCGTTAGCAATCTCCTGCACCGGCTTGGTGGTGCCCGCGTATGCCATGACCGAGGTACGCCCCATCAC
>JABDII010000456.1 GCA_013003805.1 Gemmatimonadales bacterium | reverse complement strand
CACGAGGCCTCGATTCCCACAATGGCCGTGGGGAACATCTCATCCTTCATGGATGTCAACAGCATCCTGGCTTCGGGCCGGGCCGATCTCTGCGTCATGGCGCGAGCCCACCTATGGGACCCATATTGGACCCACCACGCGGCCCACGCCCTGGGCTATTCGTTGCCGTGGACGAATCCGTACGCCGTGCTCGACCAGTACACGCCTAGGTTCTCATAGTGTCCTTCAAGTCCCGCAGATGTTGAGGGGAGCGTCCGTATGCCGCTGACGTATTCGAGCTACCTCAAGCTGGATGAGCTGCTCGGCCTCCAAGTTCCGCTGTCGGATGGTCCCGAGCACGACGAGACGCTGTTCATCATCATTCACCAGGTGTACGAACTGTGGTTCAAGGAGGTGGTCCACGAGTTGGATTACCTTGGCAAGCTGCTGCTCGATACCAATACATCGCTCGCGCTCCAAACCCTCAAGCGTGTCCTCACCATTCTCAAGGTGCTCGTCGCCCAGATCGACATCCTCGAGACCATCAACCCGCTCGACTTCCTATCCTTCCGGGATCGACTGGAGTCGGGCAGTGGTTTCCAATCCTTTCAATTCCGCGAGTTGGAATTCGTCCTTGGACGACGAGACCGGAAATCGATCGAGCGATTCCCCGAAGGCTCCGAAGGACGGCGGAGGCTCGAGGCCAGGTATCGGCAGTCGACATTGTGGGATGTGTTTCTCAAGTACCTGGCCGACAACGGGTATGCGATCCCCACGGCATTGTTGGACCGGGACCTGACGCAACCGCCGCCGTCGTCCGCCGCCGTGCAGGAGATCCTGACCGATATCTATAGAACCAACCCGTCGATCGTGCCGGTGTGTGAACGGCTGGTGGACCTGGATGAGGGCCTCCAGGAGTGGCGGTACCGGCACGTGAAGATGGTGGAGCGGACGATCGGGACCAGGCGCGGGACCGGCGGCTCGGCTGGGGCGGAGTACCTGAAGACAACGTTGATGCGCCCCGCCTTCCCGGATCTGTGGGTCATCCGAACCGAGCTCTAGCGTATGCCGACTCTCGACGAGCTGCGTCGCACCCCCAACGTACTCGCTCCCCTCTACAGCCAGTTTCGGGTCTCGGAACGGCTGCTCTTGACTGGTCACTCCCACCAAGCGTGGCCCGATCGTGGGTTCGACGGGCAGTGCCAGGCGTGGCGGGATGCGGCGACCCTCGTCGACGAGAAATGGGAGGCCGCCTTCGCCAAAGCTGAGCGAGTGCGCCGTGGGCTCGCCCGATGGCTCGACGACCCCGGGGGGACGATCGCACTCGGCGAGAACACCCACGACCTCATCGTGAAATTCATCTCAGGGTTGCCCCTCCGGGAGCGCCCTCGGCTCGTGGCCACCGATGGAGAGTTCCACACGATCCGCCGCCAGCTCGACCGGCTGGAGGAAGAGGGGGTAGAGATCGTGCGGGTGCCCGCGCTCCCCGCCGGCACGGCTGCGGAGCGATTGAGCCAGACCGTAACCGAGCGCACCGCGGCGGTCTTTGTCTCGGCGGTGCTCTTTCGCAACGCCCACATCGTTCCCGGCCTCGGTGAGCTGTCGGCAGCCTGCCGGCGTGTCGGGGCCGAGCTGCTGGTCGACGTCTACCACTCCACCAATGTCGTCCCGTTCTCGGTCCGCGACGCCAACCTCCAGGACGTCTACGTGGTAGGTGGAGGCTATAAGTACTGTCAGTTCGGAGAAGGTGTCGGGTTTCTCCGGATGCCGGGGGACTGCGCCTTGCGACCCGTCGTGACCGGGTGGTTCAGCGAGTTCGGAACCATGGCCGATGCAAAGCCGGATCACCGGGTGTCCTACGGCGTGGGACCGGCTCGATTCGCCAGCGGGACCTACGACCCGACCAGCCATTACCGTGCTGCCGAGGTGTTGGACTTCTTGGATGACGAGGGCCTCACTCCCGAATTCCTGCGGCGGGTGAGCCAGCACCAAGTGGGTTTCTTGAGTCGGTGCTTCGATGACATCGATGCCGATCCCGCCGTCATCGATCGCGATCGATCCGTGCCGCTCGAGAGCGTCGGGGGCTTCCTCGCTCTCATGGCGCCCCGAGCCGAGGAACTCTGCCGCTCGCTCCGCGAGCGAGGCGTGATGACCGACTACCGGGCCGACATTCTGCGTCTGGGCCCGGCACCCTACCTGTCCGATGCTCAACTCACGGATGCCATGGGCGCGCTGGGCTCTGCGGTTCGCGGCCTCAGCTAGTGGATGTGTGACCGCCCGAAACCGGCTTGCGCCGGTGTCGCGCCAGGGGCATAATCGCACGAGGTGGCGGCCGTCGGGTCGGGATCTGGCGAGCGCCAGCCAGGTCACTCTTGGTTGAACGAAGCAGTCGCCCATCGTGGCGGGGTTCGAGGGACGGGGAGGATCCCATGGTCAAGCAGATTCTGAATGGAGTAGTACTCGCGCTCTTGCCGGCGGTCCTGTTCGCACAGGATGGCGACCTTCGCCAGCGTGTCGTGAACGCCCAGCCCGTCAGATACCAGCCTTCCGATTGCTACAAGACCGGGCACTTCAGCGTGCGTGGCGCGGCGTCGTCTCTCAAAACGGCGTCCGAGAATGAGGTGAATCGGGAACGGCTCCTCCGAGACGCGAAGTCCAGCCTGGTCCGAGCGATCGTTGAACGGGGTCAGGAGGAGAACCCCGGAGCCTGGTATTATCTCGGCCGCACGTATCTGTATCAGGGAGACGTGCTCGGTGCGGACTCGGCCCTGACACGGGCGGAGGAGCTCGCTCCGGACTGCGCAGCCGAAGCCCTCGATCTCCGCCAGCGGACTTGGCGTGGAATAGCCGAAGCAGCAGATCTCCACGTGCAAGCACAGCACGTCGACAGCGCCATTACCGCATATCGCTTCGCGTTGGCGATCTATCGGGCCGAGGCGCGGGCGTATAGCAACATGGGGTCGATCTTCGAGCTGGCCGGGCAGCCCGACAGCGCCCTCATATACTTCCGGCTTGCTGCGAACATGGACACGGAGGTGGACGGGAAGCCCGATCCGGAAATCGCGCGCGCCGTGCGACGAGTGGCCCAGCTCTATGCCGAAGCCGGCAACACCGATAGCGCGGGTGTGTACCTGGAGCTCCTCATCGCGTCAGCCGTAGCAGCTAATGACTCCGCCGGCCGGGATGCCGCCACGAGCGCGCTCGGCCGGGTCATGTTCCAAGCCCAGCGGTATCCGGAGGCCCTCTCGGCGTTCAAGCGATTGGCCGAGTGGCGCCCGGGAGACGACAACGCCAAACGCAACCTTGCCAGTATCTATCAGGCCGCGGGACACGAAGACAGCGCGCAGGCGATCTACGCCGAGCTGGGTGTCGCGGTAACTCCACGGGTCGACACGACGTCGGCGGCCTACCTGATCAATCGCGGCGCGGGCAAGTATCGGGAGGGTCAATTCCAGGCCGCCGCCGCGGATTTCCAGCAGGCCGTAACAGCAGATCCGGCAAATCGCGTTGCGCTCGTGAACCTGGCGTTGGCATACAACGAGCTCAAAGATGGCGCGAAGCTGGTCGAGGCCGCCAAGCGCTCCATCGCCCGGGATCCCTACCACGAATTGTCGCACCGCTTCCTAGTGCAGGGATATGTATTTCAGGAGGAGAACGGCCTAGCGCGGGAGGCCGTCACCCGGCTCGAGCAGCTTCCGATCACGGTCGACAGCGTGACCGCCTCGCCGAGTCAGGAAGGGCTCTCGGTGAGTGGCGTGGCCATGGGGCGGGACACAGGGCCCTCGGCTCCGATGGTGCTCCTGTTCGAGTTCCTGGGAGCCGACGGCGCGGTCATCTCCACCGGCGAGGTCTCACTCGAGTCTCTCGCACCCGGAGCGGCCAGTCGGTTCGTCGCGGTCGGGCAGGGGAGCGGGATAGTCGACTGGCGGTATCGCAAGCAATAGCGGCCGCCGTTTGGCGGCCGCGGGGGCGTCGGCCGTTACCCTGTTTAGGTAGCCGTCCCGCTCCGGGCCGCTGCTTCGCGGGCCAATGCGCGCAGGGCACCGATGGCGCTCCGCTGCTCGGGGAGTGTCAGGCCCGACATGCTCTCCCGAATGCGCTCCGCGTGGGCTGGCAGGACCTCGGCCATCAGCTCCTCGCCCTTATCGGTGAGCGCCGCATGTTTGGAGCGCCGATCTTGCTGTGAGCTACGACGCTCCACCAGCCCTTTCTCCTCCAGCCGATCAACCAAGAACGTAACCCCGCCACTCGACACCGAGAGACTGCGCTGAACCTCTCCGAGCGGGAGCGGCCCCTTCTGCTGCAGGATCTCCAGCAGACCGAACTCCGCAACACTGAGTCCGCGGCCCGCGAGGTCCTCCGTGGCGTTGGCATGAATCGCTGAGTGGGCATTCGCGAGGTGGGCCCAGAGTTGGAGGGCGGTTGCCGTTGGATCGCTATTCCAGCTGAACTCACCGGAGGAGCTGTATCGGATCGCTCGGTTGGCGGTCGCCGTGCCGGCATTCCACCCGGCTGGGCGGGTTGGGGGGGTGCGATCGGGTGTGTCGGACATGATAGCTCAGGATCTGAAGGGTTAGTGCTGGGGCTCTCAGTACTGAAGTACCCCTGAAACGGCGCCTGTCAAGGGAGCCGAGCGAGGATGTCCGAATTCTCGGGTCGAGGGTCTCCAGCGTCAGCCCGTCAAGCCGGCC
>JABDII010000033.1 GCA_013003805.1 Gemmatimonadales bacterium | reverse complement strand
GTTGCCCGGCCCGAACCACATCTCCTTCCCGTGCGTGAACGTGCGTGATGGAACCCATGAGTTTGGTGCTCAGCGTCGCCTGTTGGATGGGCTCCGCCGTACCGGACGCCTCGAACACGTCCTCGATTACCGTGTCCACCACGACGTGGGTCGGGCCGGCTACCGTCGCGGCTTCCGTAGTCGTCGTCTCGGCATCGTGCCCGCGGGAGCAAGCGCCTCCGATCACAACGAGGAAGCTCACCACCACGAGCGGGAAGTGGGTCACCCTGCGGCTCATCGGTCACTCCTCCAAGGCAATCAGGCTCGCGATGCTCAGCCCGTGCGCTTTCCGCCGGTCGGCTTCAGCGACGATGACCTGATACTGTGCATGTGATAGGCCGAGTTCGGTGCTCGTTTCGGTGGCTTGGGCATCGAGTAATTCGACGACCGTGGCAAGCCCACCTTCATACTTCCGGCTCACGATGCGATGGGCGTCGCGGCTCTGCTCCACTGCGCGCTCAGCGATGGCGAGCCTGGCCAACGCCACTTCGACCTCGGTCTGGTGCCTGGCCATCTCGACCATGGCGCGGTGCTCCGCGGCCTCCGCCCGTGCGCGGGCAGTTGCCTCACGTCCCTTGGCCGCCTGCATATCCCCGATCTCCGAGGCGCCGGCAAAGGGCGTCCACACCGCCATCACTCCGATCGTCCAGCTTGCCTCGCCGGCGAAGATTCCGTTGGCTGCATACCAGTCGTATCGGGCAAACGAATTGAACCGCGGCAAGTAGCGCGACCGCGCCCGCCACACATCCCGTCGGGCAGCGTCCCAGGCGTGACGAGCCGCGGCAAGATCCGAGCGCTCGCCTTCGACCAAGGAGCCGGGCTCGATCACTGAACGGATTCGCGTCGGGGAGGGGAGTCTCTCGGCCAAGGCGACGGTTGCGATGGCGGGCGCGCCGAGCAGCAGGGCCAATTCGCGCCGGGCGTTCGCTCGTGCCCCTCGTGCAGTGGCGAGTTCAGCATCGACCTCACCAGCACGCACTGAGGCGAGCAACGCATCGGAGCGGGTGACCATGCCGTTGGCCACCATGAGTTCGGCCTGCCGGGCATGTTCGTGCGCGGCGCGAGAGGCGGCCTCTAGAGTCTTGACTCGAAAGCCAGCCAGGATGGCCCCGAAGTAGGCGCGGACCACGTCAGCCCGCACGGTCTCCCAAGTCCACCGGCCGTGCGCCACAGTTGCCGCGGTGGCGCTCGAGGCCGCCGCACGGCCGAGCCACGCGTCGGCGTTGAACAACGGCTGCTCAACGACCAAGCCCCCGGCATAGCTCGATTGCGTGGCCGGGTGGTTTAGGGCAGCCGGATCGAATGCTGCTGGGGTCACGGCGCGCTGGCGAAGAACGGTGCCGAAGGCACCGAGTGGATCGGTGGTCTTGGCGTAGCCGCCTTCGGCTCTCAACGTGGGGAGAATCCCGGCAAGGGCCGAGGTCTTGTCGCCCGAGCGGGCTTGGATTTCCCCCTCGGCCATGCGGTTTGAGTAGGCCGACTGGTCGGCCCGCTCAAAGGCTTCCGCCAAAGTGAGGTTCTGGGCGTTGAGCCGGGTCCCCGGGCTGACGGTTGAGGCCCAAACCAACGCCACCAGATAACATATTGTTCTGCAATGTTTTACCGATCGCATCGTCGCCACCGAAAGGCTTGGATCTGGAGAGCCAAGGTTCTCGTTCTACAACTATATAACTATAAAGTAATAAATCAACCCCGCCTGCCTTCCTAATCTTGGCTGCCCCCTATGAAGGGCCTTGCCATCCAGAATGAGGGTTCCTTCTTTCTCACCCAGGCCCTATTACCGAATGGCTGACGTGCCCGAAGACACTGTTCGACTCGACCGCTGGCTCTGGGCCAGCCGGTTCTTCAAGACCCGCGCGCTCGCCGTCCAGGCGATCGACGGCGGCCGGGTGCAGGTGGAAGGGCAGCGGGTCAAGCGTGCCAAGGCCGTTCGGGTCGGTGATCGGATCCGGATCCGCCAGGGGCCATACGAGTGGCAGGTGATGGTTCGGGGGCTCTCGGAACGCCGCGGCCGGGCCAGCGACGCGGCGGAGCTCTATGCCGAGACCCCCGAGAGCAAGATCACTCGCGAGAGGCTGGCCGAGCGTTTGAAGAGCGCGCCACCCCCGCTGTTTCACGACAAGGGCCGGCCCACCAAGAAGGAGCGGCGAACCATGGAGCAGTTCAAGCGGCGCCACCGTGAGTAGCACCCGCCGCCCGCACACACCACTCCACGCCGAGCCACATCTCCCTCCTAGGTCCCACCACTGGTGGGTGCCGCGCTCATGAGCGGCATCCTGGGCGTCGTTTCCAAGTCTGGAACAGCGCTACCCTCCGACGAGGCCGTACACGGCACCCTGGATGCCTTGCGCGTCCGCGGCCGCGACCGACAGGAGGTTCATCGGGAAGCCCCGGCTCTCCTGGCAGCCGTGCGGAATGAATGGGAGCTAACGCCATGGATGGGGGGGAGCACTCTCCTGGCCCGGGATCAGGCGTCGGGCGTTGTGGTCGCGGCGGACGCTGCGCTCTATTACCGCGATGACTTGATATGCGCGATTGAGGGAGCCGGTGTGGCGGTGGCTGGCCGAGATCCGGCCCAGTTGATCCTGGCCGCGTACTTGGCCTGGGGGGAGTTCTTCCCGGAGCGACTGGAAGGCGATTTCTCCCTGATCGTCTGGGATAGTCTCCGCAATCGGCTCATCGCGGCGCGAGACTACGGGGGAAAGCGACCCCTGTTCCACACGGAGGTCGACGGCACGGTGTATGTCGCGTCGACCATACCAGCCCTCCTGGCGGTGCCTGGATGCTCGGGCGAGCTCGACTGGACCGTGATCGCGGAGGAAGCAGCCGCCCTCACGAACTCACCGGACGAGACCGCGTTCCGTGATGTCCGGCGGCTCCCTGCGGGGTGGACCTTGGCGACCGAGCCCGGATCGGTTCCGCGGAGGTGGCGACACTGGCAACCGCCGACCTTTCGCACCTGGGCGGGAGGCGACTCGAAGGAAGCGGCGGCGGCGCTCCGCATGACGCTGGAGCGCGCGATAGACGAGCGCCTGGCGGCGGATGGCGTCACCGCCTGTTTTCTTTCAGGCGGCTACGACTCTCCGGCCGTCTATGCGGCCGGACGCAACCGGATGACCCAGGCCGGCCCACCGCGGGTGCTCCAGGCTATATCCATGAGCTTTCCCCCAGGAGACTCGGGTCGTGAAGACGAACTGATCGAACAGATCGTCGGGCACTGGGACGACACCACGACGTGGATCCGGAGCGAGGACGTTCCCTTTTGCGAGGACCCGGTGAGACACGCGCGTCAGCGCGCCGAGCCATACCCCCATCTCTTCGAGACCTTCAATCGGGTTGCGACCCAAGCCGCCGTCAGCCACGGCGCTCGGATAGTGCTGGACGGAAGCGGCGGCGACCAGCTCTTCTCGGTTGGCGCGAACATCCTTTCCGATCTCCTCCGCGGTGGCCGCTGGTTGCAGCTCGCGTCGGAATGGAAAGCGCTAGGCGGAGGGAACTGGCGCCACTTCTTCAAGCTCGCGGTACAACCACAGATGGGACCGATGCTGCTCCGGGCGGCAACCTGGCTCCGCGGTGGTCGTCTATTGGCTGATGTCGGGTTCGTTCGTGATCCCCCGCCATGGATCTCACATTCGTTCATCGACCGCCACGGCCTCCGCTTCCGCGAGCGGGATCGCCAACCTCCGCGTGGCACCATGAGCTGGTCCGCCTACGAAGCGTTGTGGTACCTCACGACGCCGGCCTTTCCCCGCATGGCGGAGTACGTCGCGGGATTTGCCCTGGACGAGGGTGCCGAGTTCCGGTCCCCCTTGTATGACAATCGGGTGATCCAGCTCGCGGCCACGCGGCCGTCCCGCGAACGGCGCCGGGGGCCTGAGACGAAGCTGCTGCTGCGCCAGGCCATGGAGGGTCTCCTCCCGGGTTCCATTCTGGCGCCCAGAGGATTCAAGACCGGGATGCCGATCGACTATATGCGCCAATCGGCTCGGAGCCTACTCGCGGGTGTGTTGCGCCCTCTGGGGGTCGATCCGGTGCTCGCCCAGGTCGGGGTGGTAGACCGGGAACTTCTCCGGGCCGCCGTCGAGCGCTGCGTCGAAGGAGGTGACGACAGCCAGGCCGTGCCGCTCTACCTAACCCTTCAGGCCGAGCTCTGGGTGCGCCAACACCAAGGGAATTAAGACCTTAGAGGTATTGAGGGAGGCGTCTTCGGCGGGCCCTCAAGGATGAGGGGCCTGGGCCCCCTTGCGGTTGAGACTCTGAGGCGATACAGTATCTGCAATTGGTCGGCAACGCGGCCAGTTGTGGTCGTGTCGGCAGGTTCGAACGCCCTGGAGGTGTTGGATGTACGAGAAGCCAGTGTTGGAGCGCTTCGGCACTTTTCGGGACCTTACCCTTCAACAGGGCAAGAAGGACCCAGGGGCAGATCTGACCAGCGCCCTGAACTGTGAGGCCAATGCCGGATCTGGCTCCGCGGCCGCGTGTGGCGGCACCGGCGGCAGCGGCGGCGTGACCCGCACGAGCTGATCCACACAGGGGTCCAGCCCGACTCCTGCCCCTTGCCTCTGTTCGATTGTGAGCCACCCGCCCTCTGAGGATTCTCCGGGGGCGGGCGGCTTTTTCCCCTCAGGACCTCGACCCGCGATGACGGTCGAGACAGGTCCTTCCGCCGGCCCGTGACCAGCCCCATTACGCCGAGCCGCGATCCCCGGGGCGCCACGGCTTTCGTCATCACCCGCGCTCTCACCAAGTCCTATCCGGTCCAGCGGTCGTGGCGGGAGATCCTCCAGCACCCGTTCTCCGAGCAGTGGACGCCCGCGCTCGAAGGGGTGGATCTGGTGGTGGAGCGAGGCGAGTTCTTTGGCCTTCTGGGACCGAACGGAGCCGGCAAGACCACCCTCTTCAAGCTGTTGTCCACGCTCGTCACGCCCGATTCCGGGGAGGCATGGGTCGACGGGCTTGATGTCGTCCGGGATGCCGCGCGGCTGCGGAAAATCGTGTCACCCGTGATTCCCGATGAGCGGAGCCTCCTCTGGCGCCTTTCGGCGCGGGAGAACCTCAGGGTCTTCGCCGCGTTGCAGGGATACGGTGGCGAGGCCAGAGCCGCGCGGATCACTGAGCTCCTGGAGATCGTCGGTCTCGACGAAGCCGGCGCGAAGATGGTGGGACAGTTTTCATCCGGCATGAAGCAACGACTCCTCATTGCGCGGGCGCTGCTCCCACGGCCGCGGCTTCTGCTCCTCGACGAGCCGACCCGGAGTCTCGATCCGGTGTCGGCCCAGCGGTTTCGAGCCTTCCTGCGCGAAGAGATCGCGGACGCCCAAGGTTGCACCGTACTCCTGGCCACGCACAACGCAGAGGAGGCGCTGGAACTCTGTACCCGGGTCGCGGTGCTCGACCGAGGGCGGGTTCGTGCCGTCGGGACGCCTGAGGAACTTGCGCTCCGGGTCGCGGAGGAACGCTTCAGAATCCACACGCGGACGCCCGACGCCGCAGCGTTCGGCGAGATGGTCGCCCAAGGCCTCGTACGTCGCCTAAGCGTGCAGGAAGCGGACGGCGGAGGGTGGGCCTCCGTGGATGTCGAGATCCCTGGGGGCGACGACGGCTGTGCTGCGGTCCTTGCGTTTCTCGGCCGGCATGAGGTGGCGGTAGCGCGCCTGGAGCGCTTTCGTCCATCGCTCGCCCAGGTCATCGAGCACGTGGTGACCCAACACCCGTCGACATCATGAAGACGATCGGTGCGCTGTTCCGAGCAAGTTGGCTGACGGCGGCGAGCTACCGGATCGACCTCGTCATTTCGCTCGTCTCTCTGATCGCCGTTGCCGTTCCGCTCTACTTCATCGCGGGAGCATTGCAGCCGCTGATGGAGGAGTC
>JABDII010000026.1 GCA_013003805.1 Gemmatimonadales bacterium | reverse complement strand
GCAGCAGACGCTGCTCGAGCCCGAGCGTCTCGATGAGCTGCTTACCCTCACGGAGTGGGCCGGACACACAACGGACGGGACACTCAGTGACCTGCCGTTCACGCCGGCGACCGAAGTGTGGGACGAGGTCAGCGCGGAATCCGATCTCTGTACCCGCCTCAAGTGTCCGCACTACAGCAAGTGTTTCCTCTTCCAGGCACGCCAGCGCGCCGCCGAGGCGGACATCGTAGTGGTGAACCACCATTTGTTTGCCGCCGATCTTTCGGTGCGTTTAGCGCAGGAGAACTGGCTCGACGCAGCCGTCCTGCCGCCGTACCGGCGCCTGATCCTGGATGAAGCGCATCACCTGGAAGATGTGGCGGCCGAGCACTTGGGCTCGCACGTCACGAGTTGGGGTGTCCGCCGGCTGCTCGGCCGGTTCGATCGAAACGGAAAAGGCCTGGCGCCAGCCCTGGCCCAAGAGTTGGCGCTCCGCGACGATCTCTTGAGTCGGGCGAGCCTGGATCTCCTGCGAGAGCGGCTCATTCCCGCCCTCTCGACCGCGCGCCGCACCGGCGATGCCATGTTCGCGCGCCTGCTCGAGCACCTGGCCGAGGTTCCGGGGGGTACCCTCCGGCTCGATGACGACTTCGCCAAGGCCGACATCTGGGCAGCAGGGCTGACCGAGGAGCTCGACGCCGTGATCGCCGCCTTCCGCTCGATCAAGGAGCAGGTCGAAACGATTGCGGACCGACTGTCCCAGGGAGAAGAGTCCGAACGCCAGCAACAGCTGCTCAAGGAACTCCGTGGCGTGAACCGGCGGCTCGAGACCCAGGAGGATGGACTCAATCAGGCGCTCCGTCCGGTACCGGGTGGTCCTCCGGCGGTGCGGTGGGTGGAGCGGTGGGGCCAACGGGGCGGGGGCCAACACGTGCGGCTCGCCACCGTCCCGCTCGATCTCGCCCCCATCCTCCGGGAGTTGATCTTCGATCGGGTCGAGACGGTGGTGCTCACGAGTGCGACGCTCGCAGCCGGAGGTGAATTCGAGTTCTTGGAACGGCGGCTCGGATTGGCC
The DNA here is from genome assembly GCA_013003805.1 of Gemmatimonadales bacterium. Classification (GTDB taxonomy): domain Bacteria; phylum Gemmatimonadota; class Gemmatimonadetes; order Gemmatimonadales; family GWC2-71-9; genus JABDII01. The sequence goes on along the minus strand of JABDII010000026.1, from coordinate 4,349 downwards.
GATGCCCCGTCGCCGGTAACGGTTCGGGAAATCCTCCCCTCTCCGTTTGACTACCCGGATCAGTGCCTGTTCGGCGTGCCGGACGACGTGCCGGACCCGCGCGCCGATACGCCGACCCACGACGCCGCTACCGCGCAGATTGTCTCCGAATTGGCCTCGGCCTCCGATGGTGGGATGTTCGTGCTCTTCACCAGCCATGCGGCGCTCAAGCGAGTGGGCACGTTGTTGCGAGGAACTCTCTCGACCCGTTGGCCGCTCTTGGTCCAGGGCGAAGCACCCCGAGACGCGCTGCTTAGGCGATTCCGCGAAGCCGGCAACGCGATTCTGCTCGGGACCGATTCATTCTGGGAAGGGGTGGACGTACCTGGTCGCGCGCTCCGGGCGTTGGTGCTCACCAAGCTTCCCTTCAAGGTGCCGTCCGAGCCGGTCACTTCGGCTCGCATCGAGCGTCTCTCGGAAGAGGGTGGCGATGGATTCTGGCAATATCTGGTTCCGCACGCCGCCCTAAAGCTCAAGCAAGGGTTCGGGCGGCTGATTCGCTCTCGACAGGACGTGGGTGTTGTGCTCCTGCTCGACCCTCGGGTGCTCACCAAGCGCTACGGCGGCGTCATCCGTGCGGGCCTTCCACCGGCGAACGAAGTCATCGGCAGCTGGCACGACGTTCGGATCGCGTGCGAAGACTTCTTCGCCCGGCATGGGATCGGTGCGTCCTGGTGATCGTCCCGGCGCCCTCGAAGATCGTGTGCGTCGGTCGGAACTACCCTGCGCACGCGGCTGAACTGGGTCACGCCGTCCCCGAGCACCCCCTCTTGTTCCTGAAACCGCCAAGCTCGCTCATCGGAAACGGAGAGCCTATCATTCTCCCACAGGAGTCCGATCGAGTCGATCACGAGGCTGAGGTCGGGGTGGTCGTCGGCCGGCGCCTTCGTCATGCGGCCCCGAGCGAAGCGGAAGCGGGCATCGGCGCCTTTGTCTGCCTCAACGACGTGACGGCGCGCGACCTTCAGCGCAGTGATGGGCAGTGGACCCGGGCCAAAGGGTTCGACACGTTTTGTCCCGTGAGTGCCCCGGTCCGAGATGTGACAGACTGGCGTGGTCTCGAAGTCGTGTGCCGGGTCAACGGCCAGGAACGTCAACGGGGAAGGGTGGAGGACATGCACTTCGCCATTCCCGACCTGGTGGCGTATATCAGTGGCATCATGACGCTCGAGCCCGGCGACATTGTCGCCACCGGCACGCCAGCGGGCGTGGCACCGCTGGCGGATGGCGATACCGTGGAAGTCGAGGTGTCGGGTGTGGGGATCCTCACCAACCCGGTGATGGTGGAAAGGGGCCGATGAGACAACCCAACAGGCGACTGGCCTCGCTGCCGGGATATCCGTTGGCGGAACTCCCCGGGATCAAGCGGCGTTTGATTCAGGCCGGAAGAGACATCATCGATCTTGGCGCCGGGGATAACGACATGCCTCCTCCCCAGGAGGTCGTGGCTGCCATGCAAGAGGCCGTAACCGACCCGGCAATGAGTAAGTACGGCTTCCAGCAGGGACTGCCGGAGTTCCGGGTGTCGGCTGCCGGCTATCTCGAGCGGCGCTTCGGGGGGGCGGTCACGGTCGATCCGGTGAAGGAACTCCTGCCCATGATCGGCTCCAAGGAGGGGATCGCCCATCTGCCGTTCGGCCTCGTCGAACCGGGCGACGTCGCGATCATCCCGGAGCCCGGGTATCAGGCCTACCTCGGTGGAGCGGTCCTGGCCGGCGCCGAGCCCTTCATCGTTCCGCTCCGAGCGGAGGAGGATTTCCTGGTCGAGATCGACGCGCTGCCCGAGGTCGTGCTCCAACGCGCCGCGGTCGTGTATCTCAACTACCCCAATAACCCAACAACCGCGGTCGCCCCGCTCGATTATCTCGAACGCGTGGTGTCCGCTTGCCGTCGGCACGAAATCGTCCTGGTCTACGACAACCCGTATTGCGATCTCACGTTCGACGGGTACGTGGCCCCGAGCGTGCTCGAAGTACCAGGCGCCAAGGACGTCGCCATCGAGTACTTCACCCTGTCCAAGAGCTTTTCGATGACGGGTTGGCGGATCGGGTTCGTTGCTGGGAACCAGGAGCTGATCGCCTGCTTGACCAAGGTCAAGACCTACATCGACACGGGGCCCTTCCTCGCGGTCCAGCGCGCCGGGTGTGCCGCGCTCGACGAAGCGGAACGATTGGTCGCGCCCGTCGTCGAGACCCTGGGGGAGCGGCGTGACGCAGCGGTCCAAAGCCTCCAGGCCGCCGGGTTTGCCGTCGCCCCGCCTCGGGCCACGATGTATGTATGGATTCCGCTTCCCGAAGGCATTCGGTCTGCCGAGTTCGCCAAGGTGGCACTCGAGGAGTTTGACGTCCTCGTCCTGCCGGGCAGCGGGTTCGGTCCGGCGGGCGAAGGGTTCTTCCGGATTGCGCTCACGGTGAGTGCGGAGCGGCTGACCGAGGGGAGCAAGCGTCTGGGCCGCGCCCTCAATGCGCTTCAAGGGGGAGCAGTTGAGACCCGCGCCTAGGCTCGGTCTGCCGCGCTCGAGAAAGCTGTCACCCGGGGCCATCGGCTTGAGCGTGGTGGTGCACATCCTGGTGTTCTCATTCCTCTTCCGATTCGAAGGACATCTGCCGCGCCTCGAGCGGCGGCCGAATCCTCGAATCATCGTCCTGACCCCCCCCCCCGGCAGAGGCGCGGCGGCGGGAGGTGCTCATGCCGTTCGGTGGAGCGCCGGTGGTCCCACCCGCGCCGCGTCCTGCGCCAATGGTTCGCGCGGTGATTCCCACTGAGATTCCATCGGCCGACACTGTCTCCTTCGACTTCCCGCCCGTGATCGTCGTCGACTCCGGAAGTTCTGGGCGCGTCATCGGTCGTATCGCCCCGAGTCTGGCCGGGGGAGGTCTCTGGGTCCGGCCGCTGCCACTGCCACCTAGGGAACTGGCGCAGCGGATCACCCGGTCGCATGAGGAGCTGGTTGACAGCGCGGTGACGGCTATCGTCCGGGCGTTCCTGGATTCGGTCTCACCCGTGCCTGGCACCACGGTCGCGGCCCTGCCGGAATGGACGACCGAGATCGGCGGGAAGAAGTTCGGCATCGATGGGAACAACATCTACATCGCGGGCCTCAAGATCCCTGCCGCGGTGCTCGCTCTCCTGCCGCTTCCCGGCGGCAATATCGATCAATCGCGGCGCTACAACGAGCTCATGGATATGCGGGGGGATCTCTACAACGCAGCTAGGCGAGCGGAGAACCTCGAAGAGTTCAAGGAAGTGATCAAGGAAATCCGCGAGCGGAAAGAGCGCGAGAAAGAATTCGAGCGGAACCAGCGCACGGCGCCGCCCCCGGACGAACCCCCAGTTCCCTGAACAGCCTCGTCTTCAGTTGGTCTCGGTCGGCGGGAGAATCGCACCCTCGTCGGTGATCTCGGCCGCCGTGGGACCGAAGTCTTCGGCCGACAGCCGTCGGATCAGCTCGATCGCCCGGCGGTCGGGATCGGGACGGGGGCCGGTGCGCGGAGGCTGGTGGAGGGGGTCGATCCGGCCCGAACGAAACGCGCCGTCAGGTCCCAACTCCAGATGAAGGATGGCAGTGATCCCGAGCGTCCCGGTCAGGTTGAAGCCGCGATAGGTGGCGAAGTTGCCGAGCGAATAGGCGATCGGGCGTCCCCGATAGAATTCGATCCCACGCAGAACATGCGGACCGTGGCCGATGACGGCGTCGGCCCCGGCGTCGATCACGGCGCGCGCCCAGGTGCGAAGATCGCCGCGCGGCTCGCGCCCGAGGAACTCGGGGCCGATCGGCGTGTGCACGGCCTCGGCTCCTTCTCCCCCGCCGTGGAAAGTCACGATGAGAACGTCCACCAGCGCACGGATGCTGGCCACCAGACCTTCACTCTGTTCGAGGTCGAGCAGGTTGTGGGAGTGGGAATACGTAGCGAAGCCGAGCAGCCCGACCACCGTGATGCTGTCGGCCCGATAGAGGGTGTCAATGCTGATGCGCTCGAGCGGGCCGTACGTTCCAATCCCGAGCGCTTCCAGCGACTGCTCGGCCAGTACCCGGCCTTCGGGGCCCATGTCATTGGCATGGTTGTTAGCCAAGTTCAGGTGGGTGAACCCGGCCTCCACCAACCGTGGCAGCAGATGGGTGGGTGCCACGAAGGCATAGCAGTTCCGCCGGGTGGTGCCGTCCGGCCGCTGGCACTTGGCAGGTGTCCCAGAGTCTCCCACAGCGCTTTCGAAATTCCCCACCACCACCTCGCCACTCAGCAACGGCGTCACCGCGCTCAGGATGTTCCGGCCGCTGTCGGGCGGCACCCCCTCGGGGAGCGTAGTGG
>JABDII010000018.1 GCA_013003805.1 Gemmatimonadales bacterium | reverse complement strand
GTATTCAACCTCCCCGGTGGCACCCTTGCCGTGGGTGCGCCAGCGGACGTCGTGGTGATCGATCCCGCAGTCCGCTGGAGCGTCGATCCCCAGACCTTCTACTCCAAGAGCAGGAACACGCCGTTTGGCGGCGACACGCTCGTCGGTCGCGCCGATCTCACCGTTGTTCGCGGACGGATCGTGTTCGATCGCCTCGCATCCTGATCGCTCACCCCCTGTTGCGGGCGTCTCAGGCTTGGACAAACTTGGATCTTCGTTAGATTGGGGAGAGATTGGGCCTATCCCGGGCAGTTGACTGACCATCCCGAGGCCGTTCGTCGCCTGATGCGGGGGAGCCGCGAGCATGGCTAAAGCCACAAGTGAAGACGGCAGCACAATCGAAGAGCTGCTCCAGCAGCGTGCCAAGTTCGAAGACTGGATTGCCAAGCTGGACGAGAGTCAGAAGCTCGCCTCCGAGGCGGTTCGGGAGCGCGTTCGGAAGGACTACGAGAAGCGCCTGGCCGCGGTGGTCGACGAGCTGCGTGGCCATTCCGATGCGGTGGCTGACCAATTGGCCGAGCTGCGCAACACCCAGTCGGATCTCACCTCCAAGCAGGACGCGTCCGAGGAAGCACTGGCCGAGGCGGAGTTGCGCCATGCCGTTGGGGAGTACACCGAGGATGAGTGGGACAAGCTCAGCGCCGAGTCCTCCGACGCGCTGGATGAGGTCAGACAACAGCTGGACCAGGTCAACGGTGAAATCGACCGTTTGGCGGAAGTCCAGGCCCTCATCGCGGCACCAGTCGCGGCACCACCCAAGGGAAAGCGACCCGGGCGCAAGGCCCCGGTCTACAATTCTGAGTCGTGGGTGCCGGATGCCGAACAGGCGGCCGGCCAGCGGGAGACGCTGACGCCGCCCGCTCCACTCGATGCCGCGGAGGCGGAAGCCGATGCCGGCCGACGTAGGGTGAGCGCCCCCAAATTCGTACCGCGAGGCAAGGGCAAGCCCGGTGGCAAGCCCAAGACGCTGCGGTTTCCGACTGGTGGGGCCGCCGCCGCGGCGAGCGGCGCGGAGGTCGATGAGCTGGACTTCCTCAAATCGGTTTCGGAAGACGCGGTGCGGGGCCCATCCCCCGAGCGTGCGAGCGGCGGCCATGAGCGTCCCGAGGCCGAATCAGAGGAGGTCGATGAGGCCCAGACCAAGGGTCAGAAGACCCTCAAGTGTGCCGAGTGTGGTGGTCTCAACCTTCCCACCGAGTGGTATTGCGAAAACTGCGGGGCCGAGTTGGCCTCGCTCTAAGCTGCGGAGGAAGGGGACCGATACACGAAAGGGCGCCTGAGGGCGCCCTTTTTGAGCTTCGGGGGGAGGGACAAAACCAACTACGACTTGCCCGCCGCCTTGGCAAGGCGGCTCTTGGTCCGCTTGGCCGCATTGGGATGGAGCAGGTGCTTCCGGCCGCCTCGATCGAGGAGCTTCTCGGCCTCGGCCAACGCCACCTGCGCTTCTTCGGGCGTGGCTGCGGTCCGAACCCGCTTCACCGCCCGGCGGATTCGGCTCCGCTGGGCCTTGTTGTTCTCGGTTCGTCGCTGGCGCTGCCGCTCCCGCTTCTTGGCCGACTTGGTTTGGGGCACATACTCCTCGTCGCTCGGGTGAAATCCGGGGCGCTCAAGGCGCCCACGAAGCCCCAAAGTTTAGCCAGATCGCCCACCGCGGTCAACGCTCCTCATTTTGACTTGGAGGCAGCGCGGGTGGTATGTTCCGCGCGGCGTTCAACCGAAAGGACCACCCGCTGATCCCCGATTTCCGGCCCCGGCTGAGCTGCCTCCCGTCCACCCCGTTCTGGCATTCCGAGTGGTGCCCCACGAGGAATGGCTTGGCATGACGAACCTCGCCCCCGCCTCGACCACAGCGTTGGGCGCCGAGCCAGGATTCATCGTCGAGCTCGAGGCCTTCTCGGGCCCACTCGACCTTCTGCTCCATCTCCTCCGGGAAGAGCAGCTCGAGATCTCCGACATCCCAATCTCTCGGATTGCGGATCAGTTTCTGCTGACCATCCACGAGTTGGGCTTGAACCAGGCCGCGGATTATCTGGAAATGGCCGGGCGGCTGTTGCGGCTCAAAGTACAGATGCTCCTGCCGCGGAATCTGGACGAAGAGTGGGAAGATCCGCGCGCGGAGTTGGTGCGCCGGCTGCTCGAGTACCAACAAATCAAAGAAGTTGCCCTGTGGATGGCGCAGCTCGCCGAGCGCCGTGCGCGCCGATTTGGGAGAGGATATGTCCCGGTGCCGCCCGAGGTCCCACCCCCTCCGCTGAGGATTGGTGTGATCGAGCTCCTGGAGTCGGCTCGATGTGTAGTCGAGGGCATTCCGTCGCCGGTACTTCATCGGGTAGTGCCTCGACCACTGGATGTCGAAGGCGCCACTGCTCGAATCGAGCGACTGCTGGAGGAAAAGACCCAGTTCGCCTTGCGCGAGGCCTACGGACCCAATCCCGATCTGACCGCGTTACTGTCGACCTTCCTCGCCGCATTGGAGTTGGCCCGGCGGGGACGGTTGCGCGTTCTCCAATCCAAACCCTTTGCCCCAATTACGGTGGCCCGTGAAACCGCTGACACAACTCATTGAAGCTGCACTCTTCTCGGCTTCGCGCCCGCTCACTATCGAAGAGCTGGCCGCACTCGATCCCGAGGCCAACCCGGCCGAGGTGCGCACATCGCTCGGGCAATTAGGGGAGATCTACGAATTCAACCAGCACGCCGTGGAGCTGGTGGAGCTGGCGGGCGGATGGCAAATCCTGACGCGCCCGGCCTTTGCCGAGGCGATCGAGCGCGCACGGATCACGCTGCGCGCTTCCCGGCTCACACCGGCGGCACTCGAGACGCTCGCCGTCATCGCGTACCGCCAGCCGGTGGGGCGGGCAGACATCGAAGAAATCAGGGGAGTCTCCGCGAGCGGAGTGCTCCGCACACTCCAAGAA
>JABDII010000588.1 GCA_013003805.1 Gemmatimonadales bacterium | reverse complement strand
CCACACAGGGGCGGGACGGAGCGCTCGAGCGGCGCACCCGCTCGAATCCCTCGACCCCGAGTGCGGCACCGGCATCCGACTTGGTCGACGTCGCCCGCACCGGACCGATCCCCCAGTAGTCAGCCTCAGCCCCTCCTGGGACTTCGGCCTCGCTCCCAACAGAACCCCCCAGCCAGAAGCCGGCCGGAACAATCCGTCGCGCCAGGACTAAGGGAAGATCGTCGGGGCCAAGGTGTGCCCCGGCAACCCCGGCCGCCAACGCGACATCGATGCGGTCATTCACCAAGAGCGGAATCCCAATGGCCGTACTGACGTCCCGCGCGAGCGCCAGGAGGCGGCGGGATTCCACCCACTTCAACCGGAGTTGGATACTCGTGACCCCACCCTGTTCGGCCGCCTGGCAGACCTCGACCAGGTCACGGTCTCCGAGAAGGCGGTCGTCCGTGACCAGCATCAACCGAAGCGCCTTTGAGAGAGAGGCCGATGCACCGGCTCCCATCAGGGCTGTATCCAGTCAGTGATTTCCTCGATGACCTCCGGGGCGACATGCCTGGGAGTCTGATACTCAGCTGGGCTCGGTGTGCCCTCTCCGGCCATAAAGAGATGATTGAGGGCCGGAAGGACCCGCATGCGTACGTCGGCCCGGTCAGCCAATGCCGCCTCCCAACCCTGGAAATCCTCCATTGTGACTTGATAATCTCGGCCACCCTGGAGAATCAGCATCGGATGCGTGAGCCGGCCCGCTGTCGCAACGGGGTCATAGGCCCGTAGGTCGAGCCAGTAGCTTGGCGGTGCCCCGAGTATGAGCTTCGGCGAGGCCCGGTCGGTCGCTGAAAGCGTGCTGACCGCCGCGAGATCGCGCCGGAGGTCCGCCAGGCGCTGCTCTTCGCCGGAGGTCACCGAGTCGTCCAGCCTGGCGAGGTATTCGTGTTGAGCGATCAAGATGTCGTCGAGCGGACGGGTCGAGCCCGCGAGGATTATCAGCCCAGCAATGCCGGGATCGCGAGCTGCGATCCGGGGTGCAAGCATGCCGCCGAGGCTGTGGCCCAGGACGAAGACCCTGGAGGTGTCGACCCCCGCCGTGATGCGGAGCAAAGCGATCGCCGCGAGCGCATCGTCGACGGTTTCCTCCCGGACGGTGAAGCCGCTGGGACTCTTCGCGATCAGCGCCGCGTGGACCCTGGTCCGTTTGTCGTACCGGAGGACGGCGATTCCACGAGACGCCAGACCCCACGCGAGGTCCCTGAAAGGCCGGTTCGGCCCGATGGTTTCGTCGCGATCGTGGGGCCCAGAACCGTGGACGAGGACCACGGCTGGATGCTGACCGGCGGCGGTTGGGAGCGTGAGCGTTCCTGGCAAAGCCAGGTCGCTCTGCCCAACACGCACGTCGGTCTCGCGAAACGAGGCCGTGTCGGCGTACGGCGGTGGCGAGGACGAGGGGGGCGGCGCGTGGGCCGCGAACCACAAACCGGAGACCAGCCCGGCCTGGTTGAAGACGAGACGGACATCGAGGGTCGCCCGGGCGAACGTCGAAGCGATCGTGACTCGATCGAACCCTTGCACCCGATCGGGCGTCGCCTGACCCTGCGAGGCGAAAGCCCCGACCTGGCCCACGAGAGCGTCCCAGGTTTCGGCGAGTTTCGGCTCCGGCATCACCCGTTGCATGGTCGAATCGAACCGTTCAACGACCGCCCCGAAGTCTCTGGCGGCAAGGAGGGAGAGAATCGACCGAGCCGCTGACGTCCGGTCAGGCACGGCGAGATGTTCCTGTGCCGCCAGCGGTCCACCCAGTTGGAGGACGCAGAAGAGAATCACGCCACGAGAAGCGGTACGCATAGCTCCCTTCCTTTGCCGGCAGTGCTTTGAGGATGCCTCGCATGCGATTAACGTCCAGGCGAGTAAGATGACTCGAGCCTTGCGCGGGAACAACAGCGGACGGCAGGCCGGGCCGACTGGACATTAGCCAGTGCCCAGAGGCGACGCGTTGACACCCCGTCGGGCCCTTATCAATTTGCAGCATGAGTGTCGGTGAGGCCGACCGTTCCCGAGCTGTTCGCCGGGTCCTTCGCGGCATCCTGTTGGCGAATCTCGCTGTCGTTGCCGTCAAGATCCTGGTCGGGCTCTCGGTAAATTCTCTCGCCGTCCTCGGGGATGCCGTGCACTCCTCAGTCGATGCCGTGAACAACCTCTTTGGCCTGATCGTCGTCCGGCTCGCCGCCAAGGAGCCAGACGAAGAGCACCCGTATGGGCACGGAAAGTTCGAAACCCTCGGGGCCCTCCTCGTGGTCGTCTTCCTCTCTGTCACCCTTTTCGAGCTCCTCCAGGGGGCCGTTGCCCGCCTCATGGCGGGATCCACCCCGGCCGCGTTGTCCTCGCCGGTTGCGGCGCTACTGGTCGCCACCCTGATCATCAATATCTGGGTCGTCTGGTACGAGACCCGCGCGGGCCGTCGGCTCCGTAGCGAGATCTTGCTGGCGGACGCCGCCCATACCCGGGCCGATGTCTTTATCACGCTAGCGGTGATCGTCGGCCTCGTTCTTTCGACTGTGGGCCTGGCATGGGCCGATCCCGTGCTCGCCATCCTGGTCGCGCTGATGGTGGTACGCATCGGGGTCCAGATCGTGCGCCGGTCGATCCCCAGCCTGGTCGATCAAGCAGCGGTGGATCGCGTCGCCATCCAGCACGAAGCGACCCAGATTCCCGGCGTCCGGGACGCGTACGACATCCGCTCGAGGGAGGCGGCTGCCAGACGCTTCGCCGAGCTGACGATCGCCGTCGACGGCACGGAGAATGTGGCCAGCGCGCACGAGATTGCTGATGTGGTTGAGGAACGGCTCCGCTCCACTCTCGACCTTCACGAGATCGTGGTTCACGTCGAGCCATGCTGACTCTGGTTCAGGTCCAGCAAAGCAGGCAGCGGCGGCGCCACAGCCCCTCACTCAAGCAACTCTACCAGGAGTACATCCTGGAACGGGTCGAGGCCTACAAGAACTCCATCCCCAGAGAGGAGCTCCTGCGCTTGGGAGACGAGGCAGTCGGTGAGCTGCAGGCCACGGCCGAAGGCCAGTTCGTTCTCACCGAAGTGCTCATGCTCGAGTCCGTGGATCGCC
>JABDII010000582.1 GCA_013003805.1 Gemmatimonadales bacterium | reverse complement strand
CAGTTGCGCTGCCGGGGAGCGTGTCGAGCGGAGTCGAATCCGCCAAGGCCAGCGCCGCTCGACGCGAGGCCGTCTCGCGGAACAACGGGCGCCACGCCGGCAAGCCTGCCGTGTGCGTGAGCAAGTGACGGATGGTCACACGATGTTTGTGTTCGCCGCGGAAGGCTGCGACATACTGCTGGACTGGTATGTCCAGATCAAGCTGGCCTCGGTCGACCGCAATCATCGCGGCAGTCGTCAGCCCGATCACTTTGGTCAACGATGCGAGGTCGTAGAGCGTCGTCGAGTCTGGACGGGCCGGTTGGGAGTCACCAAGACGGCCGCTCCCGTAGGTCATATGGCGACCGCCGACGCTCACTCCGAGAGCCGCCCCAGGCATCACGCCGTCGCGTATCGCCGAATCGATCACCGCCGTTACCCTGGTCCAATCATGGCTCGCCGCGAGATCACCCCGTGGAGAGATAGGAGGAATCGCGGGAGGCCTGGCACAGGCGCCCGCAATGCTGACGGCCGCGAGTGTGAGGATTGGTCTCACGGACGTTCGAGTCGGACGCCGGCCCCGAGCGGGAGAATAGGCGGCACGGAGATCGGGAGGGTGCCGCTGAGCCGCGACGTCCCGTTCAACGCACGGGCCACCGCCTCCTCGGTCCCGGGCCGGGCGACCCAGCCGAGGAGAAACGAACCCACATGGGGCGTCTGAGTGACCACATAGGGTGAGCCCAGCGAGATCAGAATCGTAGGGCGCTGCTGCGCCGTGCTGTCGATCAGCTGTGCCGTGGCCACCGGCAAGTCGATGGTGCTGGCCCAGGGCGTGGGCCGGACTGCGGTCATGAAGATGCTGGTTGGCGTCCGGGCGATCGTCGCGCGCGCAGAGTCGTAGCTCGCGGGTCCACTGTGGGGCCAGAGAACGAAGCTCTCGACCGCATACCCACCGGCGCGAAGCTCGGTAGCAAGGGTTCGGCCTAGCGTGACGTTACGCTCATCCGCCAGGAGAATGAGAGAGACGGCAGACGGTCCCTGCCTGAGACGGGCAACTGCGGCCCCCTCGTCTCGTGCCAACACGAGCGACCGGGCGGTCACGTCCCGCGCGGTCAGTTGAAACGACTCCGCACCGACGACCACCGGAACGCTGTCGAGTGAGACCTGGCGCCGAGTAAAGAGCCCCAGCTCGGCCTTGAGCGCGAGGACCCGGCGCACCGACTGCTCCAGGCGATCATGGCTGATGCGTCCCGAGCTGACTGCTTGCTCCATCGCCCCGACCGCAACGGCCGGGTCTACCGGTTGGAGCAGGAGGTCGGCGCCGGCAAGGAAGGAGAGTACCACGGCCTCACCCGCGCCGTACTTGTTCACCACTCCACCCATAGTGAGCGCGTCGGTGACGACGATTCCGTCGAACCCTAGCGAGTCCCGCAATACACTCTTCAGGATGCCGGGTGACAAGGTAGCCGGCCGCATGCGCCCGCCGTCGAGCTCCGGAATCGCGATATGGGCCGACATGATGGCGGTGACACCCGCTTCGATCGCGGCGCGGAACGGAATCAACTCGAGGGTGTCGAGCCGGGGCCAGCCTGCTGTAATGGTCGGAAGTTCTACGTGTGAGTCTGTTCCCGTGTCACCGTGGCCGGGAAAGTGTTTGGCGGTTGCCCGCATGCCGTGGTCCTGCATGCCTCGGACACCGGCCGCCGTAAGGCGTGCCACGCGACGAGGATCCTCGCCGAACGATCGCACGTTGATGATAGGATTCGCCGGGTTGTTGTTGACGTCCGCCACGGGGGCGAATGTCAGGTGGACCCCAACCGCCCGCCCTTCGAGTGCCGTGATGCGTCCCACGTCGTAGGCGTCCGATTCACTTCCGGTGGCGGCCACGCCCATATTGGTGGGGAAGGGGGTGCCGCCGATCAAGCGGATGGCCGTTCCCGATTCGAAATCGGCGGCCACGAGCAGTGGCAGGCGTGAACGACGCTGGAGATGGTTGAGTTTGGCCGCGATATCGAGCGGGGAGCCGACGGAGACGATGATCCCGCCGACATGGAGCGAGTCGACCCATGCTGCCGCTCGCGACAAGGCCTCGTCGTCAAAGGCGGCGTATGTGCCGGCCACCCAAGGTACGAC
>JABDII010000575.1 GCA_013003805.1 Gemmatimonadales bacterium | reverse complement strand
ACTGCCGGGTGGGACAACGATGGGGACGCCGGCCTCGATGAGCAGCTGTCCCAAGTACTCGGTCTGCCGTACCCGTGAGCTGATGTAGCGGTCGTCCACCATCTCTTTCACCCCACGGGCAATGGCGGCCAAGTCGGCGGTGGCGAGGCCGCCGTCCGTGACATTACCCTCGTGGACTCGGAGAAGGTCCTGGGCCTTCCGAGCCCACTCGTCATTCTCCTGGAACGCCAGCACCCCGCCGATGTTGATCAGGAAGTCCTTCTTCCCACTGACCGTGCACCCATCGCCGTACAGCATCATCTCCTTCAGGATGTCCGCGACTTTGACCCGATGGTAGTGAGGGTCCCGGCGCTGGATCATGTACGCATTCTCGGCGAATCGCGTCGCATCGAAGAACAAGGGGACGCCGACCGAGCTGCAGTACTCGTACACCTCCTTCATGTTCTGCATGCTGACCGGCTGCCCGCCGGCCATGTTGACCGAGTGTTCGAACGAGACGTAAGCGATGTTTTCCGCCCCATGTCGGTCCACGACGGCTTTGAGTTTGTCGAGGTCGATGTTCCCCTTCCAGGGATGGTCGAGCTCGGGGACATGGGCCTCATCCACGATGACATCGACAAACACCCCTCCGGCCAGTTCCTGGTGGAGCTTGGTGGTGGTGAAGTACATGTTGCCCGGCACGAACTGGCCCGGCGTAATCATGATTTGGCTCAGGATATGCTCGGCGGCACGCCCCTGGTGGGTGGGGATGATGTGCCGATAGCCGGTGACATCGCGAAGCACTTGGACGAGCCGGAGATATTCGTCGCTGCTCGTGGCGCTGGCACGCGCCCCCTCATACGCGGCCCACTGCGCATGGCTCATCGCCGTGGTGCCGGAATCGGTCAGGAGGTCGATCGCGACGTCCGCGGAACGAAGCAGGAACGTGTTGTGGCCGGCCGCCCGGATCGCTTTTTCCCGATCCCCGCGGGTGAGAACACCCACGCGCTCCACGGTATGAATCGCGTACGGGAAGACGTCGAACTCGAAGGGCTCGAGATCGGGGAAAATCCAGTGGTACCGCATCTGATCCCGCCAGGTTCCATCAGTCGTCGCTTTGAGCCCCGTCACCCGATCGCGATGTCGATGGAGGCCGATGATGGCGTCTGCCACGTGGTCGAGCTGCTGGTTCGTCATGGCGAGACGCGGAATCTGGACCGGGACGAGCCGGTCCCGGCCTACCAGGCCGTGCGCCAGCGCGCGGATTCCGGCCATGACGTAGAGCGCGGCAGACAGCGTGTCCTGGGGGTGATCCGCGATATGCGGCAGAAACTCTTCCGCCGTGAGGTAGGCGCCGTCGCACCCGCGCTCGAGCGGTACCTCGTTCCTGCGCAGTCGCTCCGTGAACCGCTCGGTCTGGTCCATGGCCCAGTGGACTTCGCCCTCGTCACACATTTCCCGAAGGCCGCGGGCCAGCACTTCCATGGTGCGGCCCGCCATGCCGCCATAGGTGTGGAGCCCCTCGTACACGACGACCTCGTTCATGAACTTCTCGTGATCGTCGGGGTTGTCCGTGGTGAGCAAGCCACCGGTGTTGCACTTCGGGTCTTGCGCCCCGTCGATCAGCAGGATGTGTGTCGTCTTCACGATGTGTTGGACGATGTCGGCGATGGAGCGATCGGCTTGGCCGGGCTCGTGCCGTTGGATATACCAGGCGTTCTCGATGATGCGGGAGCCATCGCACACCAGCCGCTTGCCGAATTGGTCGGCGAGCGCCCGTAGGCGACGGAGATTCTCCAGGCTGAACGGGTGTTGACCGTCGGCGAAGGTCTGGAGGCCTACGATCGCCACGTTCCCCGCTCGGAGCGTCGTCTCCAGCTTCGCGAGGTCCACGTTCCCCGTGAAGACGGGTGCCGTGAGATCACGAACGTGCGGGTACGGCACGCCCAGGGGCGTTAGGACATCCATGCCGGTTCGCGCATTGCTCGGAATGACCGATTCCGGCGGCACCATGGTGGAAAGCACCAGCTTCAGGCATCCGAGCACATTGTGGGTCGGGCAGACGTAGGTATGTCCCAAGACGGCGCGCACCGCCTGCTCCAGGGTCTCGAAGTTGCGCGAGCCGGCATAGGCCTCGTCCCCGATGAGCTGACCAGCGAGCTGCTCTTGAGACATGGCGCTGGTGCCGCGGGCGCACATGTCGAACGTGACCTGGGTTGGCGTCAGGTTGAACACGTTGAAATGGGCCGCGGCGAGATTCTGCTTGCGCGTCTCCAAGCTGGGGAAGGGCAAGAGCCGGACCGTCTTGATCTTATGGGGTTCGTGCGCGACCATCTTGCCTCCGGTAGATATCGAATGGGTCTCACGTCGCAGCTGGCGAGGAAGATCGCCACCCGGTCTCAACATTACGGTGAAGTTTGTGTGAAGCGACGTTCCTGACCAAATCCGGGAATCGGTGTGGCCCGCTTGCGGATTCCCCCCTGCCCGGTCAGGTTTTTCCGGGAGCCCGAGTGGCGGAATGGCAGACGCAGTGGACTCAAAATCCACCGGGGGCAACCCCGTGCGAGTTCGACTCTCGCCTCGGGCATGTGACGTGATCTGACGGACCCTGACGCTGACTCGTGTCCCTGAGAGGCCCATGGTTCTTCCTGACGACCTCTACAAGCTCCTCCTTGCTGTGTTGGTGGGCGGATTGATCGGCGCCGAACGCGAATTCCGCGACAAATCGGCCGGCTTCCGCACCATGATCTTCATCTGTATTGGGGCGACTTTCTTTACCATTTTCTCGGCGCGGTTGGGCGGAACCGAGGACCCCGTCCGCATCGCGGCCAGCATCGTGAGCGGCATCGGCTTCCTCGGCGCGGGTGCGATCATCCGCTCCGGGGACAAGGTCAAGGGCCTCACCACCGCGGCCACCATCTGGCTCGTGGCGGCGCTGGGTATGGGGATCGGGGGCGGGCAGTACAGCGCGGTGGGAGTGGGAACCGTCGCGACCCTCATTGTCCTCTGGTTCTTCCCCTGGCTCGAAATCTGGATCGACCGCACCCGGGAGTCGCGCACCTACGAGGTGGTCTGCGCGCTGCGGTTTGAGAAGTCAGAGGAGCTCGAACGGCTGTTCCGCCAGCACAGGCTCAAGCTTCGAGGG
>JABDII010000563.1 GCA_013003805.1 Gemmatimonadales bacterium | reverse complement strand
CGATGAGCCGACATGAAGCGAGGGGCGGTGGGTGGTATTGCCGCCAACTGCATCTCGATTTCTCCACTGTGGAGATACAGCGATGTGTACGAACCGAATAGCGTTGAAGACCCTTTGCATCTCGAGGCGAGTCGCAGCAGCTGTAGTCCTGGGTCTGTTCCTCCTGCAGACCACCGGGTGCACCCACATAGGACAGGCTAAGCCCGCCGATGTGGCGCGCCGCCCGGTCCCCATCCTTGGAGTCGTCACTAAGGAGGGCGCCAAGTACATGTTCGACTCACCGGGCTGGATGGTGCGGGACACCGTCTTTGGACCCATGAACGCACAGGAGCAACTCGGCCGGCCGGACTCCACCCACGTTTTCCCAGCCGAAACCTTGCATCGCGTGCTCGTCCGCGAACAGGGGATGTCCTCCGGAACCGGGGCATTCATTGCAGGCGTCAGCGTTCTACTTCTCGTGGGTGGGTGGGCTATAGCCTGCTCTGGTGACAAAGGGGGCTTCGTCTGCTGAGAATGTCGTCAGCGAGTGAGCAAGCAGTAAACGCCGTGGAAGGTATTCCGGGCTGAGGTGATGCCAGCAGGAATTGAGTCCAAGGGTGTAATTGCCGTGTTTTCTCGCGCATAGAACGGCCAATGGCTCACGCCATATCGGCCAGCCCTGCAGCGATCTCTCCCTGTCACTCCACTTGACTCCCGCTTGACGTCCGACCCCCAACGTGTCGGGTGGAGGCTCGGGCAATCCGATGGCTCCAAGCACCATCCGAACAGCCTCATCAGGCGAGGATTCTGACAGGTCTCATTGGGTGAGGCCGTGGAAGAAAGCGAGACGCAGCATGCGATACATCGACTGCATCCCACTTGTGGTGATTCTCCTACCACTTACTACCTTGGCTGCCCAGGTCGAGCCCGGGACCCGCGTGACACTGTCCGGGATTGCTGCCGAACAGCTGGTGGGCACATTTACCGAGCTCAGTGCTGATACGCTCACCCTCGACAGGTATCGTGTCCCTCTGGCTTCCATCACTCGGCTCGAAGTGAGCCGGGGCCGCAGCTCTTCTTGGCTCGAAACCGGAATGGCCGTCGGCCTGATTGGCGCAGTTGTGGGCTTGTCGGGGGGTGGAGACGCCCAGGGGAACTGGACGGAGGCTGCCGCGGTAATCCTCGCGGTCCCTGGATTCCTCGTCGGAGCGGTCATCGGGTCAGCCATCCAGACCGACCGGTGGGACGAAGTATCTCTGGAAAATCTGAGCGCGGGGGTCGCACTGCTACCTGACGGTGGTGTGGCGCTTGGGGCGTCGATCTGTTTCTAGCTCGCAGCCGGCAACTGCACCCAGCCAATAGCCGATAGCCCTCGGCTTTGCTATGATCTCTCCTCGTACCCGTCACAACCAACTCGAGGACTGAGATGACTGAACCCCTGCCTCATCCCAATTGCTACTGGGTCGAACCCGGACGCTTGCTGGCCGGCGAGTATCCGTGGCATGGGTCCTCGCCTACGGCACTCGAGAGGCTCGAGGAGTACCTGGACCTGGGGGTCGATTGCTTCGTCGACCTGACCACCGAGGCGGACGGGCTCGAACCCTATGACGACCTGCTCCTCGAGGAAGCCGAGTCCCGGGGCGTGGAGGTTGAATACGAGCGCTTCCCGATTCCTGACGTGAGCGTGCCGGAGCGGCCGGGGGACATGGCGGCCATCCTCGACCACATCGATCGACGGTTGGCTGAAGGGCGGAGGGTGTACGTCCACTGCTGGGGCGGGGTAGGGCGGACCGGGACGGTGGTGGGCTGCTACCTGGTGCGGCGGGGTGCGAGTGGTGAGGACGCTCTCGCCAGGCTCGAAGATCTGTGGAGTACTGTGAGCTCAGCCAAGCGGGAGTATTTCCCGCAGTCCCCGCAGACGCATCAACAAGAAGAGCTGGTGCGGCTGTGGACGGAGCCGGAATAGGAGTGAGGAGGAAGGAGTGAGGAGTGAGGAGTGAGGAGTGAGGAGTAAGGAGTAAGGAGTAGAAGCACGGAATGCCTCCCTACTTCCTACTTCCCCCTTCCTCGCCTGGCCGTATCTTCTCGAGAGACCGATAGCCGATAGCGCTTACCCTACAGCGATCTCTCCCAAGGCCATCACCATGACCAGAATCGCTCTTGCCCTGCTTGCCGCCCTCGTCCTCGGAGGATGCGCCCCGCCCGCCGAAGACGTGGCGTCCACCTCGGCCGCCTGCCCGAGCTTCCCGCACTGGGCCTACGACGCGTCGCACGAGTGGCCCCAGGACCGTTCGCTGCTGCGGCCCGAGGACGGACGGGCGCTGCCGGACGGACGGATCGTCGTGGCCGACGAAGCGGTCGGCCTCCGGCTCATCGAACCCGACGGCACCCACCGGCCCTTCGGGCAGTTCGTCGAGAACGGCTACACCCACAACCCGCCGGAGTTTCCCGGCGGCGCCAATGCCGTGTTCATCGAGAACGACAGCAGCCATGTGCTGGTGAGCGATGTGTACACCGGCCAGATCTGGCAGGTGGATATCGCCACCGAAGCCACCACGGTGATCTACCATCATCCGTACGGCGTCAACGCCATCGATCAGGACAGTCGAGGGACGATCTGGTTCACCCAGTCCGCCGAGAACACCCCGGTGCAGGGAATGATGGGCCTGTGGGGTGCCCTGGATGTGCCGGTGCCGACGGGCGCGGTCTATAAGCTGGCCCGCGAGGGCGACGGCTACGCCTCCCAAGCGGAGGAAGTTCTGAGTGGGATCTACTTCGCCAACGGCTTGGCATTCGACAACACCGAATCGTACCTGTACCTTGCCGAGCTGATGATGGACCGGATCCTCAGGTATCGCTTCGATGTCGTGACCGGTACCGTGACGGGCCGCGAGGTGCACCACATGTTGCTCACACCGGACAACCTCGCCGTCGACCGGGACAACAACCTGTGGATCGCATCGCCGCTGGCGAACGCGATCTTCGTGGTGGACGGTACCTGCGGGGG
>JABDII010000558.1 GCA_013003805.1 Gemmatimonadales bacterium | reverse complement strand
GCGGCGCACCGAGCGAACGTACTGGTTCTCCACCTCATGACGTCCCGTCTCAAGTTGCTGGATGGCCAGGTGAATCCCCTCGAGCAAATCCAGCGGCTCGAATCCGGTGACGACGATGGGAACGTGGTATCGCTCGGCGATCGGCTCGTATTCGGACCATCCCATGACGGTGCACACATGTCCCGCCGCGAGAAACCCCTCGACCCGGTTATCGGGTGAATCGAGGATCGCCATCATTGCCGGCGGGACGGTGACGTGGGAGACGAGTACGCTGAAATTCGAGATCCCGAGCTGCCGCGCCCGGAATACCGCCATCGCGTTGGCCGGGGCGGTGGTTTCGAATCCGACAGCGAAGAAGACCACCTGTTTCTCCGGGTTCTGTCGAGCCAACTCGAGGGCATCGAGGGGTGAATACACTACCCGGATTTGCCCACCGCGCGCCCGCACCTGCAGGAGGTCACACGTGCTCCCGGGGACTCGGAGCATGTCGCCGAAGGACGTGAAGATGACATCGGGACGTGACGCCAGATGGAGCGCTTTGTCGATCTGCTCGAGCGGGGTGACACAGACCGGGCACCCCGGGCCATGGATCATCTCGACGGCTGACTCCAACAACTCATCGATGCCTTGTTTCACGATGGTATGGGTCTGGCCACCACACACTTCCATGAGCACCCAGCGACGGGTCGCGGTCTTCCGGATTCGGGTGATAAGCGAGCGAGCCAGGTCGGGATCGCGGTACTCGGTTAAATATTTCATGACCCCGGCTCTCCCAGCTGACCCAGCCCCTGGTCCGCCACCTCCTTCATCCAGTCGAGTTCGTCCAGTTGGCTCATTTCCTTGAGAAGCTCATAGGTCCGGCGGGCTTCCTCTTCATCCACCTTGCTGATAGCAAACCCGACGTGGACGATGGCGTAGTCTCCGGGCTCCACCTCATCGCGCACGTAGGCAAGACACACCTCCCGCCGGACGCCCGCGAAGTCGACCGTCCCCATCGGAAGTCCTGCGTCGTCACGGATGTCGATGATCCGCCCGGGAATGCCAAGACACATGGGTCCACTCCCCTTACGAGGCCGCGGGTTCGCGGCCCAACATGGCTGCCGCAACGGCCGCCTGGCCATAACTGATGGCGCCATCGTTCGGGCTCAGGGCCCGGGGCACGAGTATCGTGAGGCCAAGAGCCTCGAGGCGTCGCGTGACGTCGGCCAGGAGCAGCGCGTTCTGGAACACGCCGCCAGAGAGCACCACCCGTTCGACGGATGCCTGCTCACAGGCGCGCTCAACGAGCCTCACCGTAGCCGCGGCGACGGTCGTGTGGAAATCGGCCGCGAGATCGACGGCGCCCTCCCCACCCTGGGCGCGCTCGCCCAGGGTGACGAGCAAGGGAACGGGGTCCAACACCCAAGCTCCTTCGCCGTCTGCCTCGATTCCGTACGGCAGCTCGCTGCCCCCACCGCTCCCCCGCCGGCCGGCCGCCAGGGCTTCCAGTTCCATAGCCGCCTGGCCTTCGTACCGGGCGAGGCGGCGGAGACCGAGCACTGCGGCAGCGGCATCGAACAACCGTCCCATGGACGATGCCTCTGGACTGTTCAAGCCGCGAGTGATCTGCCGGTTGGCCAGCTCCAGCTCTGCCGGATCGACTCCGCGAAGCGCCAGGGTGAATGCCGTCGCCGTGGTGGGCTCGAGCGAGCAATACCCCAGGGCGGTGCGCCACGGCGCGCGAACCGCCCGGTCCCCACCGGGAAGCGGCGCATACCTGAGATGCGCCAGCCTCTCGTACCCGTCGAAGTCGGCATGCAGGATCTCGGCACCCCACACCTTACCGTCGTCGCCGTAACCCGTGCCGTCATACGCCACACCGATGACCGGCTCGGTGATTCCATGCTCGGCCATGACTGAGGCGACATGGGCGTGATGGTGTTGGACTGCCAAGGTGCGCGAGCAATCAAGCTCTTCCGCCACACGAGTCGAGAGATATCCAGGGTGAAGATCCCGAACCGCAACGTGGGGATCGACGTGAAACAGCCGGCGCAGCCGGTCGAGCGTCGCCTGGAAGTGTTCGAGGGTCTCGAGATTCTCCAGGTCGCCGATGTGTTGACTCACGTAGGCCCGGTTCCCGTGGACCAGGGTGAGGGTGTTCTTGAGGTGTGGGCCGACCGCGACCAGCGGTACCGGACTCGTGACCGGGAGCTCCAGCGGAAGTGGCGCGTATCCCCGTGCTCGCCTGAGAAACACGGGAAACCCGTCCACGGTGCGGAGCACCGAGTCATCGTAGCGCGACACGATTTCCCGGTTGTGCAGCAGGAACCCATCGGCTAACGAACGGAGCCTCACCAGCGCCTCGGCGTTGCCCGTCGCGATGGGCTCGTCGCTCACGTTCCCGCTGGTCATGACGAGCGGACGATTGACCGCGTCCAGCAGCAGGTGATGGAGCGGCGTGTAGGCGAGCATGACGCCGATGCGGTCGAGTCCCGGG
The DNA here is from genome assembly GCA_013003805.1 of Gemmatimonadales bacterium. Taxonomy (GTDB): domain Bacteria; phylum Gemmatimonadota; class Gemmatimonadetes; order Gemmatimonadales; family GWC2-71-9; genus JABDII01. The sequence goes on along the minus strand of JABDII010000558.1, from coordinate 2,838 downwards.
TACACCTCCCGAGCCACCTGGGGGGGGGCGTGTTCCCGCGGGGCCAGCAGCACGATGGGGCGCTCCGCCGACACCAGGAGGCTTTCTTCTACGGGCTCGATTTGGGCCAGGCGTCGTGCATCGTCCAGGGTGCGCACCATGATCGCAAGCGGCTTCGCGTCTCGGCGCTTGCGCCGGCGGAGGCGCGCGACGGCCTTCGCGTCGGTCGCATCGACCGCGAGGTGGAAGCCGCCCAACCCCCGGATGGCGACCGTGCGACCTTCAGTCAGGAAATCCGCGGCTCGCTGGATGGCGTCCTCGCCGCGCGATGTGGCGCCCGGGGCATCGACGGCGGTGAACCAGACCTCGGGACCACACTCCGGACAACTATTGGTCTCCGAGTGGTAGCGCCGGTCGGCCGGCGACTCGTACTCGGCGAGGCAGGCCTCGCACTGAGTGAACGCGCCCATGCTGGTGCGTTCCCGATCGTACGGCATCGCGTCGATGACGGTGAAGCGCGGACCACAGTCGGTACAGGTAATGAACGGGAAGCGGTAACGCCGATTGGTGCGCTCGAACAGCTCGGCCTCGCACGCGGCACAGATCGCCACATCAGGAGAGACGGGTTGCCGCCGGTTAGGCTCAGCCCGACTCGTCAGGATATGGAATGCGGTCTGCCCCTCGGGTGGCTGATGCTCGACGTCGACGCGTTCGATTCGGGCGAGCGGCGGGGCCTCGGTCTCGAGATCCTCCCGGAACTGTCTGACTGCCTGGCCCTGGCCTTCGATCTCGATCTCCACATTCCCCGAGGCGTTGCGGACCCAGCCGCCCAATCCGTTCCGGATGGCCAGGCGATGGATGAAGGGACGAAATCCTACGCCCTGCACGACCCCGGTCACGTGCAGCCGCACGCGCTCCACGGAAGTGGGGGGGGCCACGCTGCTCACGCCGGGTTGCCCGAGAGGATCCGGCTCCGGAGGAAGGCGAACCAGGGATCGAGCCCGTCGCCCGTCAGCGCGGACGTGAGGAAAAACTGGAGATCCGGATTCACGTCACGGGCGTAGCCAAGGGCGCGGTCGACGTCGAACGGAACGTGTGGCAAGAGATCGATCTTGTTTAGGATTGCGTAGCGCGACTCCCGGAACATTTTCGGGTACTTGAGTGGCTTGTCCTCACCTTCGGTGACCGAGAAGACCACGATCTTGGCCTCCTCGCCCAGCGACCAACTTGCGGGACAGACCAGGTTCCCCACGTTTTCGATGAAGAGGAGGCGGGTCTCGTCGAGGTCGAGCGCATCGAGCGCCGTCGAGATCTGGCGCGCATCGAGGTGGCAGGCGCCGCCGGTGACGACCGCCTGTACCAACCGGGTGGTATGCTTGGCAATCCGATCGGCGTCGTTTTGGGTCTGAACGTCTCCGGTGATGACCGCGACACCGAGTTCCTCACCCAACGTGTCCAGCGTGCGCTCGAGCAGCGTCGTCTTTCCGGAGCCCGGTGACGAGACCAGGTTGAACGCGGCGATCTCGGCGCTCTGAAGCCGCTCACGCACCGACGCCGCGAGCTCGTCGTTTTTGGCCATCACTCGTTCGCGGACTTCAATCGTCCGGACTGCCATCATCAATCTCCACATAGCTAAGCCGCAGATCATCGCCGGCGAGGCGTGTGATCGCCGGCCGGCCGTGACCGAACGGTGGACTCGACAAAAGAATCTCGAGGCAGAACTCGAGATTCGCCACTTCCACCCCGGCCTGGTCCCCAACCTCGAGCCCAACTTCCACGACGTGGGTGAGCTGGTCTGCCCCGACGTGCTCCTCGGTGATGCGGCACACTTCGTGGGCGATGCTCATTTCATGCATGCTGCGTCGTGGCGCGTTCCTGGGCGCTGTGCCCCCACGCTTCGAGCCGCTCGAGAACGCGGGCGATGAGGACAGGTATCCTGCGTTGAATGTGCGGGCTCAGGTCCGCGCTCAACTCCACGCGCGCGGGCTGGAGCCCAATGGCCACTGTGTCTTTAGGGAGCGTACCCCGGAACTCCGCGAGGGACAAGACGTCTTGGAGATCGACTTGGTGGGGCGAAATCTTGGTCGACAAGAACTTCGGCAGCTGATCCCGTTCCAGAACGATACACCGCCCCGGCTCGGCGCCGATGTCGATGGCATCCATCAGGAGCAGCCGCCCGGCCGATTCGATCAGCGGCAACAGATTCATGCCCCAGGTCCCCCCGTCCACGAATTCGACGGGGGGATCGAAGGCCCAATGTTCTCGCAGCACGCCCAGTGCAACCAGGCCGAGTCCGTCATCGGCCATCAACGGACTACCGAGGCCAATCACGGTCGTGGACCCCACGGAGGGATCACTCATCGGCGCCACCGCGGCCTTCATACGGCTCCTCGAGCTTATGCTCGTCCACGTACTCCAGGTCATTGCGCACAAAGCGCCCGCCGCTGATCATCGACGAGATCCGGCCTTCGCGATGCAGGGCGTCCGCCCGGACGGTGAAGTAGATGTGCACCGGCAGGAAGATCAGGAAGAACCACGTCAGCACATGATGGAGCAGCCGGACGATCTGTGCCCCGCCGAAGAAAGGCACCACCCATCCGAACAACGTGAAGATCAGCCCGCCTGGATTGGCCAACCCGTACATGGCAAACCCGGTCACGATCTGCACGATGGCTATCACGTAGAGCAACGTGTAGGTGGCCTGCTGGAGCGGGTTGTGCCCCAGATAGTGCGGTGACTTCTCCGGGGTAATCAGGAGGTACTTCCTGAGCACCCGCGCCATGTTCTTCCACTGTACGGCCCGCCACGGCACCAGCGAATTGAGGGACTCGAACTTGTTTCCGATAAACAGCCAATAGA
>JABDII010000553.1 GCA_013003805.1 Gemmatimonadales bacterium | reverse complement strand
ACTCAAGGAGAGCGCCCTCTTGTGTCGGGACCGGCTGTTCGGACGGTCGCCATTGCACTTCGTCACCAAGCGGCCGTATGGCTGGTTCCGACCGGAGGAACTCGATCAGCTTATCGAGCGCACGCTGCGCGAAGGTATCGGTGTGATCAATATCGTGCGCGACCCCAGGGACGTACTCACCAGCACGCACGCCGGGGACACGACACGGCGGTTCTATGTCGAGCCGGAGCGCTGGAGGGCGAGCATCGCGGCGGCCGACGAGCTGTTTACCCGGCTCGATGCATATCCCCACAAGCTCACCCTCAGGTATGAGGATGTGGTGACCGATCCGGCGGCCACCGAGCAGGCCCTCAGCGCCACCTTTTCACTGAAGCTGCGGCCCAATATCGACTCCATCGGGCGGCTCAAGGATAATCTCGAGAGGCTCGAGGCCAGCACCCGCATGGCCAAGTTCATGCAGAATATCAGAAACTTCGATCCTGCTACGATCGGTCGTTGGAGAACCGACCCCGAGAAGATGGCCTATCTCGACGGATTGTTCACCAAGTCCGATATCCGGGAAGAACTGCGCCAGTTCATGGAGCGGTACGACTACCCGTAGCTCTGCCAGGCATACGAGGGAATACCCCGCCGTGTGAGGCTACCCTCTCAAACTCGATCGAGCTTCGTCACGCCGGCTTCGAGGAAGACCTCACCCAGAGGCTCCCGCCTCGCCGGCGTACCTTCGCGCTTCGGCGATTCCCTCGCGGCTAGTGCTCTCCCCTGCCAGGTCGATGAGCTCACCGTAGTACTTCCGTGCCACCTCGCCCTGGCCGGCCTGATGGGCGGCACGCGCGGCCCCCAGGAGACTGTTGAAGCGGCGGGGCCATTTCTCGAGCGACTGCCGGTAGGCGGCGAGCGCCGCGTCGGGCTGGTTTGTTTCGAGAAGCATGTCACCCAGGAGCTCGAACGCCGGCTGTAAGGCGCCCGGGGTCACAGGATGTTTCTCGGTCGAGGCCTCGAGTGCTGCCGACTTCGTCATGAGTTCGAGCGCGGTCTCTTGGTTACCATCGGCCAGCGCGACCCATGCTTCCACTGCGAGGCGCTTGATCTCAACCTGGGTGGCCCAGTAGCTCTCGCCTTTCGCGGTCTCCGCATCCTGGAGTGCCCTCAGCCGTGAGGCCGCTTCGCGAGCGACTGCCGCGTTGCCGGTCCGCGCAGCGCCCAGCCCGCGTGCGAAGTGGGTCATCGCCTCTGCGGCGGCGAAGCGTTCCCACGGGAACGCAGCTGGGCTCCGAACCACGAGGGACGAGGCCTCGTCCCACTTCCGGCGCTCCACCAAGTAGCGAGCCGGTGTGGCCGCCAAATGGAACGCGCTGACAAAACTCTGTTGGTACGGTTCCTTGGACTGGAGCTCGTCGAGAACGGCGTGGGCCTTCTCGTCTTGGGCTTGCTGTAGGTAGGCGTACGCCAGATAGTCGATGGCGTGCGGATAGTGGTGCGACACGTACTCGCCGGCCGGGTGCTTGAGTGCCGCATCCGCCGACTTGCGATTCCATGTGATCACGTCGTTCCACTCGCCCAGCCTGACGAAGATATGGGTCGGCATGTGGAGCGCGTGGGGCACCGAGGGCGCGATGTCGTCGTAGGTTCGGGCGGCGTCCACACCCAAGCCGGCCCTCCCGTCCACGTCGCTGGCGTGGATCGTGTAATGGATTGCGCCCGGGTGGGTGGGCTCCTGCGCGTTGATCTCCGCCAGAATTGTGGCGGCCCGGGTCTGGTGGGCCCGGCTCTTGTCGGATTGAGAGCCGGTCGCCAGGTGGGACAGCGCGTAAAAGGCGCCCGCCTCATGGTCTTTGGGGTTGGCCTGGTACACCGCCGCCATTCCGGCTTCGAGCCGCGCCAGGCGAGTGGACCACTGGGCACTCTCTGGTTCCCGATAGAACCCTTCCGCTGCCTTGGCGAAGGCCCGCTCGCGCTCGGTCAATTGCCCAGCCATGGCCAACCGGACTTCTTGATGTCCGCGCCGCAGATCGTCCGCGCTGGGACGAGTGGGCCAGAGCGGTTGGAACAGGGTCATCGCGACTCCCCAGTGCGCCATGGCGCAGCCCGGGTCCTCCAGCGCCAGCTCTTCGAACGCCTTCCGCGATTCCACGTACATCATGTGGTGGAGCAAGGCTACCGCACGGTCGAATTGCTGGTTGGAGGCTTCGCTACAGCTCACCGGGAACCGTACATGACCCAAGTCCCCGTGTCCGTGAGCCTCCTGCGCCACCGACGCACGCGTGGGGAGGAACGTCATGAACCCGGCGACAACAACAAGGACGAGAACCCGCATGGTATTGCTTCTCCTTACAGTCGAATAGAGGTGGTTGCTGCTAATTGTCCGGCAGCGCGAACACGAACACCGTTGGAGCCCCCTCCGGCCCAAACCAGAACGACGCCCGGCCCGATGCCACGGCCACATACTGCTTCCCGCCGCTGGCGTAGCTCACCGTGCCCCCGCCAATCGAACCGCCGGTATTGAACCGATAAAGCACCTCTCCCGATCGGGCGTCCAGGGCCATGAAGTCTCCATCCAGCTCGCCGGTGAACACCAGCCCGCCTCCGGTGGTGGTGACCGCCGAGACCATGGGCCGCTCCGAGCGGTACCGCCAGGCTACGTCCCCCGTCGATGCGTCCACCGCGGTGAGCCACCCCTGGTTCGTCTCTGCCAGATCGTAGGTACCGCCGAGGTACAGCTCGCCCTCCACGAAGCGCACCGAATCCTCCAGGGCGAACGTGGTGCACCAATCCACCGCGTTGACATACAACAGGTTGGCCCGGGGATTGTAGGCCGGGCCGTTCCACTCGACGCCACCCAGAATCCCCGGACACACCAGAACGCCGTCCTTGTCGAGCGGAACATCCACGTTCTTCTGGGTCGTGATCGGCGTTTCGTAGAGCCGCTCGCGGGTTTCCCGGTCGAGCACCCGGAGAATGCCGTCCTTCCCTACCGTGGCCACCAATTTCCTGCGCTGGCCGCGGACTTCGGTCTCGAACAACGGACTCACTTGGGTCAGATCCCAGTCGTGGGAGTCGTTGGGCACCAGCTGCTCGTACCAATTGAGGGCCCCGGTGTCCACGTCCAGAGCCACGATCGAGTTGGTGTAGAGGTTGGGACCGGGCCTCAAGTGTGCCGGCAAGTCGGGTGCGGGGTTGGTCACCGCCACGTACACTTCCCGCTTGTCGACGTCGAGCGCGAGCGGAGTCCACACCGCGCCGCCCCCGAGCGGGATGTTCTCCGGATTGGCCCAGCCCTCGTTACCGGGATCGGTAGCGCCCGGTACGGTCTTGAAGCGCCAGACTTCGGTACCATCATTCAGCCGGAAGGCGCCAACCCAGCCGGAGATGTTGTTCTCGCTCCCGGCCGGTCCGATCAACACCAGATCCTCGAAGATCATGGGCGCCATGGTGATGGTCTCGCCCAGCGATGCGTCGGCAACCCGTCGGGTCCACAAGGGTTGCCCGGTGGCCGCGTCGAGCGCGAACAGATAGCCGTCGGCCGTCCCGCGGACCACGCGGCCATCCTTGATGGCCACGCCCCGCTGATTGGGCCAGACCTCGGTCGCAAGCGGCTCCCAGGTGTGACGCCACATCTCGCGACAAGTGGTCGCGTCGATTGCCGCCGTCGTGTGCAAGGTCGTCACGTACATGACCCCGCGATACACAATCGGGCCGTTTTGGAAGTAGCCCAGGTCGCCCACCTGATAGGCGCAGGCAACCTGAAGCCGGCTCACGTTGGCCGGCGTGATCTGGGAGAGATCGACGTATCGCTGCCCGGTGAAGTCATGAGTGTGGTAGAGCCAATCGGTGGTGTTGTCTTTGGCCGCCAAGAGTTCCGCCTGGGTTGGTCCGGTGCCGCTGGGTACCAGACCCTTCTCGCCTGGGATGAAGTCGGGCGGCGGCGCCTTGGTGCGAGCGGCATCCGCCAGCGGTGCGGAGGTCAGGTGCACCTGGTCGAGCACCGCCTCGTCGGCGGTGAGGGGTGCGATGCCGGCGGGATACCCGTTCCGCTCCAGGATGTAGGCCAGGACGTCGATATACTCGCCATCGGACAGTG
>JABDII010000540.1 GCA_013003805.1 Gemmatimonadales bacterium | reverse complement strand
GTCTCCGCCAGGCTGGCGACGTTGGCGACCAACGTATCAACCGGCAGGCGCGCGGCATTCGCCCGCGCCATGGCCTCCTGATCCCGGCCGAGGTCGGCGAGGGCGTGCGACAAGGCGTACGCGACTTCGATCCTCGCCTGGTCGTCCGCTATCCGATTCAAGATGAGGCGCGTGTCGGTCGTGAGATGTTTGGACTGCCGCAACTGTCGCTGGAGCGAGTACGCCGAGTCCCCCCTTGCGATGAATTCCTGGCGGACCGCGGCCGACGGAGCCGTGAGATACCGTTCGGCGGCACGCAACTCCGTCATGACAACACCCATGAGCCCCGTACTCAGCCGGGTTGTCTCGTGGAGGTTCGTCAGTTCTTCCTCCACCAAGCGGCCAAACGAGGTGATGGATACAATCGCCTGAATGGCAATCAGCCCGAACAGCAGGATGAGGAGGACCATGCCGGTCCCGACTCGGCGGCGGAGGCTACGGAGCCTCACGGTGCTCGATTCCCAGGAGGGGTCACCACACCGTCGTAGACGACGCTTACGTGGACGGCGGGATTGATGACGTCCCCATTCGAGTCCAATGCAACTGTTCCGAGGACTCCCTCGAATGGGGCGCCGGTTGTCCCGAGCGCCGCAAGGGCATCGCGAATCCTGGTCCGGTCCGTCCCCACGCGGGCAATGATGTCACGCAACAGGTGAATGGCATCGTACGTACCAGCCGCCGAGATGTTGGGGGCTGGCTCGTCAGGGAACATGGCCTGGTAGGCCTCGACGAACGTCCGATTGCGCGGCGTGTCGATCGTCGGGAGATACGCCGCCGTTACGTAGGTGCCCTCGGCCAGCGGGCCCACCCGTTCGATCCCCTCCAACCCGTCTCCGCCGAGCACGGGAATCGTCATTCCACGTTGGTTGGCCTGGAGAAGGATCTCCTCGGCATCACTCAGATATCCCGCCACGACCAGGAACTGAATCTCCGGGCTGGTGATTCGGTCAAGCAACGGACCGACCTCGGGAGCATCGCCCAGGAACGGAAATGCGACCTCGATCTCACCTTCGAGCGAGCCGAATTCGTCGGCGAACGTAGTTCGAAATCCCCGCCCATACGCATTGTTGATGTAGAGAATAGCGCCATTGCTCAGGCCCAGGTCTTGACGTACCCATCGTGCCAGGGCGGCCCCGTGGGCCAAATCAGTTGGACAGAGCCGAAAAGTGTAGGGTCCCGCCTCGGTCACCTCTGGCGACGAGGCGCTCGGCGAGATCTGGACCACAGGATCCTGGCCGCCGTTGTAAACCGCGGCGGCGGCAAGGGTAGGGCCAGAGAAGCCATGACCGACGACGGCGACCACTCCCGCGCGATAGAGATCCGTCGCGATCATGATCGCGGAGTCGGCATCTTCGTGGTCGTCGCGCAAGAGGATTTCGATCGGGCGACCGCGGACTCCACCTGCTTGATTGATTTCGAGTATAGCGAGCTGTGCCGCATGCTGCATCGGCGCGCTGCTGGGATCCTGAAAGTTCCCGGCGACGCCGATGGTGATGGGCTTGCCTCCGCTACCGCACGCTGCGAGAAACCACGACGTCGCGATTAGTGAAAGGACCCACGGTGATGATCTGAGTGGGGGTTGGGACCGCTGCCTGCCCCGGTGGACATCGGCCACGGCTTCTCTCCGGAAAGGCGTAGGGGTACTGGGGAAGAGTGGTTGGAGTCCTCCGAGGGCGGCGACCTACCTGTCTAGCGTTGCCAGCCGTCCAGTACCGGGCCGTCGACCAAGCTGACCGACGCGACCTTCTGGTTGTTCTCGACCCGCCAGGTGAGGCGAATCATCTGCTGGCGCCTCACCCATTGCATCATCCACTGCGGGCCTTGAACTCGCGCCCCTACCTTGCCGTAATGGTCCTCGATGAGTCGTCGCCAGTCGTCGAGTTGCCCCGCACTCACGCTGCCCGAAATGGTGACGACCCCGCCAAGGCTATCGATGGCTGAAACCCATATCTCTACCGGCTGACCGGCCGAAGGATCCGGTGCCGTCCCGCGGCAATCGAGCACCCGCCGATCCGCCCGGGACCGGGTACACCGAAGGCCAGAGCCGCCCAACTCGCGAACTTGGTCATCGAGGTCTGTGAGGTGGGCACCGGCCTCAAGGCCGAAGAAGCTGAGGTGCGAGGACTGGGGGGTCCCGCCGGCCTGAGCGGACGCGGTCCCGAAGGTGGCCGCCGTGGCCAATGCGATTAAACCTGCTAGACGTCGAATCATGGCTCTTCCTGTGGTGACAAACCGGATATCGAAGGCCTTCCGGGCCTCGGTCTCGATGCCAGCCAAGATGGGCTCGGCCCGGTCAAATGCAATGTCCGGACCAGGACCACAGGCGCGGGAGGAAGGCTGGATACGGCGCTCGGGGGGGCTTTGCGGGGGTCAGGTCCGGAGGTGCTGGGGAAGGACCATGCAGGATGCCACCGTCTGTGCCCGTTCCGCAGCCGTCAGCTGAGGACCACTCCGACCGAGCGTAACTCGTGATTGAGCAGCCAGCGCTTGCGGGTGAGGCCGCCGCCGTAGCCCACGAGGCCACCCTGCTTCCCAACCACGCGGTGGCAGGGAATGAACAGCGCCAAAGGGTTGGACCCGAGAATCTGACCGACGGCGCGGGGAGGAATCCCGGTGACCCGGGAGAGGTCGTCGTAGCTACAGGTCTTCCCAAACGGGATAGTGGAGAGGTGGCGCCAAACGGCCACTTGGGATGGCTCGAGGACGAAGTAGTCCGCCAGGTACTCCGGGAACGGGAACGGTCTGGGACTGCCGCGAAAAAACGCCGCCAACCAGCTGGTGAGACGTTGGCACGGACCGATGTCGATCGTCACGTCCCGGTTACGCTTGCGCAACCGATCTGCCCAATTCGTGCGAGCATTCTTGGTGGGGAACTCAACCACGAGGGGCCCATCGGGACCCTCCACCACGGTTAGCGTACCGACCGGAGAAATGTACGAATTCCATTCAACCCGCATG
>JABDII010000514.1 GCA_013003805.1 Gemmatimonadales bacterium | reverse complement strand
ACTGCGAGGCCCGGCTCTGTTCGGTCACCAGGGCCCGAAGCCTGAGGTCGTGCGCGGTGAGCGTCTCCCGTTGGGCCAAGACTTGTGCGTAGGTCTCGGCCACTACTGCGATCAGCGCTTGCTCGCTTGCGGAAATGGAGGCCTCGGCCGCCCCGACCTCCTGACGCGCGGCGCGAATCCTCGCGCTGCGTGCCCCGCCATCGAACAAAGTGAACGACATCGTGGCAGCACCTTGGATCAAGGTCTCGTCGAACGGCGGAGTGGCCCCCGGGGTGAACCCGTGGATCGGTGTCACGATCATCGCCTCCTCGAACCGGGTGGCCATGGCGGTGAGGTGCAGGGTGGGGAACCACGCGGCCTTGGCTTCGCCGAGGACACCCAGGGCGGCATCACGTCCGGCCCGGGTAGCACCAACGGTGGGATAGGCTTCGAGTGCCTGCTCGACGGCGGTCATGAGGGTCAAGCGATCCGGCGAGCCGGCCTCTTGTCCTACCGTGACTTGGGCGAAACAGGGCAGGGCCAGGACGACCACTGCCGCGCGAAGGCGAGTGGTGCGCAACTTCTCGATCATGCCGGCTGCCCTCCCTCCGGTCGCGCGAGCGATCGTCGCACGATCGCCAGCATCTGTTGCGCGCGCTCCCGGAACGGAAAGGTTCTTTCTGAGATGATCCATCGGAGGCCGGTAGAACGGATGATGGCGATGGCCAGATCGGCCAGGACTCGAGGATCGACTCCCGGAGGATCGCCCGCCTCGTGAACGGCGCCGCCGTAGAGTTCGGTGAGCGCATGGTTGACCAGCTCAACCGTGCCGAGGATGTCTTGTCGGATCTTGGGTGAGAACCGAACGACCTGACCCGTCATGATGACGATCGGGCCGCCGCCGGTTGCCACGAAGTATTCCAGAATCTCGAGCACGAGGCCTTCGGCCCGTTCGTAGGCCTTTCCCTCTCCGCGATAGGTGGTCACCAGCTCTCGGACCGCGGCGGTCTCCCGCTCGACGGCGGCCGTCAGGATGGCTTCCTTGTTGGCGAAGTGCCGAAAGATGCTGGGTTCTGACACACCGACCCGCCGGGCCAACTCGGCAGTCTTCCAAGCGGCCAATCCCTGCTCGGCGATGATGGCGATGGTGGCGTCGACGATCTCTGTCCGGCGCTCCCGGCGGGATTTGTAGGCTCGGGAGGTCCCCTCCGGCGCCGGCGGATCGACCGGATGTCCGGTCTGTTCCTGGGTCACGACGATCTCCGAATGAGAAGGGCAAGTTGACAAAGTAAATATTCACTTCTATCAGGGAGAGTCAAGCAGGTGGCGCCGGCGCCGCAACGGAGCGTTGCGCCGATTCTGCTACTGGAACTCCTCTTGGGGGTCGGATTGATCCAGGTGGCGGGGAGGTGGGTCCCGAGCGGGCGCCGGGACCCTGAGGAACGTGGAAACCGTCGCCCCCCCCGCCAGCGTAGTTACATTCCAGCGTTTCGATCAACGGGGAGCTGCGAGGAGCGTGCCAGACACGATGCCGCTTTGAGCATCCTCGAGACCACCCACCATCTCCGGCACCAGCCGCCTATATGAGGAAGTCACGATAATGAACGCACATCTGGTGAGACCAGTGGCGTCCACTCTGCTCGGAGCCGCCATGGCGCTTTCACTGGCCGTTGCGCCCACGTCGGCGCAGGACCGCGCAGTGGGGGGAGCCACGGTCGAGGGGATCACGGAACACACCCTTCCCAACGGCCTCCAGGTCCTGCTCTTTCCGGACGCCTCCAAGCCGACCGCGACCGTCAACATCACCTACTTTGTCGGCTCGCGGCATGAGGCCTACGGTGAGACCGGGATGGCGCATCTCCTGGAGCATCTCCTGTTCAAGGGATCGACCAAACATCCCGATATCCCGCAAGAGCTGACCGAGCATGGCTCGCGGCCGAACGGGACGACCTGGTACGATCGCACCAACTATTTCGAGACCTTCTCGGCCACGGACGAGAACCTCGAGTGGGCGCTCGACCTTGAGGCCGATCGGATGGTCAACTCGTTCATCTCGGTGGACGACCTCGAATCGGAGATGACTGTCGTCCGGAACGAGTTCGAGATGGGCGAGAACAGCCCCTTTGGGGTCTTGATGGAGCGCACGTTCTCGACGGCGTTCCTGTGGCATAACTACGGCCAGAGCACGATCGGGGCCCGGTCGGATATCGAGAACGTCCCGAT
>JABDII010000513.1 GCA_013003805.1 Gemmatimonadales bacterium | reverse complement strand
GGCGATGGCGGCCTCCGCTCGGCCGCTGGGGCTGGTTCCGGCCCAATCCCGGCAGGTCCCGGCACCCCTGACATACGCCCCCGGTGGTGGGGACTCCGTAAACAGGGCGCTGCCTCTCACGGCCGGGAGGGTGAGTGGACGCTCGAGTAAAGCCCCCAAGACACCGGGCTGGTCCTTCGGCTCACCGCCTCGCTGGAGGTCGCTCGACAGGGTAGACAGCGTGCGAAGGCCGCCGTGCAGGTCCTCCAGCACCAGAAGCAGAATGCCCGCCCCAACGGCCAGCTCGAAGACGATATCGAGATAGTAGCCCCAGGGATTCCACGTCCCCCGGGCGCGGAAGAACGGATAGTCCAGGTGGTGGAGGCCCCAGAGCATCATGGTGGCTGCGAGCAGCGCAGCAGCCCACGACCCGACTTGTCGCCGGTGTTGCAGGAACACCCAGCCCGTCCACAATGTCGCCCCGCTCAAGAAGGCCACCGCGGGACCGGCTGCGAGAAAGAAGTTCTCCAGTTGATAAATCGCCACGTACGACCAGACCGGCGGGAACAGGACCAGCACGAGGTAATGCCGCCTCAGGGGAAGCTGCTGAGAGAAGACGACCGCAGCCCATAGGATGCCCAGCGCCGTCCAGCCGGTGGTGACCTGGTGCCAATAGAGCCAAATGCGTCCGCCGGTCGAGAGAAAGGTGATGATGGCCCCGAGTCGAAGCGCGTACATGGTCCACGCAAGGGCCCAATAGAGGAAGTAGCGCTTGTGATACCGCTGATAGAGGAAGACGCAGAGCGCGATGAGCCCTACCGTGAGCGCTGCTTGGAGAAACGGTGCGGCGAGCTCCGCGGTGGCGGCCTGGGGGAAGGCAAACTCCATTGGTCAAACAAGAGGGAAGGACGGTCCCGACGCAATAGGCCGCCGGCCCCCGCGGAGATGGCTCCACGAGGGCCGGTGCCCTGAGCCCAATGGCGCGGCTACCGCGATGCTGGCCGGAAGGTCACGGAGCCATCGGAGGTGCGGACCGTGAGGAGCGGCCCGCCGCCATTCAGAGCGCCCTTGATCCGGTGCTGCGACACCGAACCGGTGACCTGGAACGCGTCGCCAACATCGATTGACTCGCTCTGGATGTCGACGTCCGCGGCGAAGGATTCCGGCAAGTACACGGTCACGTCTCCGTCGCCCGTTCGGATGGAGGCACCCTCGACCGATGTGAGGCCGATCCGGAGGTCGCCGTCGTGCGTATGGACGCGCACCTCCCCTGACACCGATTCGACCGAAACATCGCCGTCCTGGGTCTCGATGACCGCCTCCTCGACGGCTAAGGCACCCATAGAGAGGTCGCCGTCCTGGCTACGAACTGAGACCCGCAGCCCCTCGATGTCTCCTACGATGACATCCCCGTCTTGCGTGTGTGCTTCGACGACACCGCTCACCCTCCCGACGGCCACATCACCATCGGCTGTCCGGAGATCCAGGCTTCCGTCGAGGTCCTCGACGGTCACATCGCCGTCGCCGGTTCGGATGGTGACGTCGAATTGACGCGGAATCCGAATGCTCGCTCGGACGCTGTACCATCGGTGTCGGCCCCAATCGCGCCGATCGACCCGTACCTCCTGTGAGGTGAGCCGCACGGTGGACCCCTGCTCCTCGGCCCGGAATCCGGCGCGCTCGTACATCCGCCGGGCCCACTCCATGTCCTCCGAGTGGAGATACAGCTTGACTTCGACACCGGATCCGCTGCCGGTCTGGACCTCGACATCGGCGTCGTGGACGTCGACTGCGAGAGCCCCGCCGGGTCGAATATCGAAGGAACGCTGGAGCATCAGCTCCTCCTGCTGGGCGTCAACCCGGTGGGAGTCGGCCAGGGTGTGGACCCCGCTCCACTCCCCTCTCAAGGCGCTGGAAATCGTCTCGGGGAAGTCGAGACCGGCGTCGAGGGCAACGGCGCCGGAGGCCAGCGTAATAATCAGAACGTGGTCGGTGAGGCGGCTCATGATCGAATCCTCGGGGATGACGGGCGTCGTGCCTCCGGGGCCGGATGGCTCCAGGAGGCCTTCCACTGGTTCGATAGCTGGTCGCTCCCGATGGTTGGAATGGGGCCCGGCCCGGGGTCGCTTCCCGGTGCAGGTAGCGTCATCTTTCGTCTATCCCGGAACCCAAATCCACCGGATCACAGCGATAGGAAGCCAAACTCATGCAACCGATGCCCATACGGATCCGCCCGAGTCTTCTCTTCGTCATACTCGGCGTGTACGTGGCCGCCATGGCCGCCTGCCGGCCGGCCGACGAGATGCCGGCGTCCGCACTCGAAGCAATAACTCCCAACGGGCTTGCCGCCCATATCCAGGTGCTTGCCTCGGATGGGTTCGAGGGACGGGCACCCGCCACTCCAGGTGAAGAGAAGACCATCAATTATCTGGCGGACGAATTCCAGCGCCTCGGCCTCCAGCCGGGGAACGGCGACAGCTACTTCCAGCCGTTTCCCGTGGTCTCCATAACCTCCACGCCCGCGGCCGGGCTCCGGGTGGGTGACGGCCAAAACGAGACGAGCTACGAGTTCGGTGGCGAATTCGTAGCATGGACCAGAAGGGTCGTGCCTGAATCCAACATCACGGACTCGGAGATGATCTTCGTCGGGTACGGGACCGTGGCGCCGGAATACGGCTGGAACGATTACGAAGGGCTGGATGTCCGAGGGAAGACGGTCGTGATGCTGGTCAATGATCCAGGATTTGCCACCAAAGATCCGGCGCTCTTCAACGGGAACGCCATGACGTACTATGGGCGTTGGACCTACAAGTACGAAGAGGCCGCCCGGCAAGGAGCCTCGGGTGTCTTCATCGTGCACGAGACCGAACCGGCGGCCTATCCCTGGGCGGTGGTGGAGAACGGCTTCACCGGACCACAATTTGGCCTCGTGGCCGAAGACAACAACATGTCTCGAGCCGCGGTGGAAGGCTGGGTCACGGTCGAGACCGCGAGGAGCATCTTCGAGCGCGCCGGACTGGACTACGACGCGCTCAAGGAGGCAGCGAGTCAGCCTGAGTTCG
>JABDII010000490.1 GCA_013003805.1 Gemmatimonadales bacterium | reverse complement strand
GCCTTCGACTGGATCAACGTGATCGCCGCCGTCAGCGTCGTCTTCCCGTGGTCCACGTGCCCGATCGTCCCCACGTTCACATGCGGCTTCGTCCGCTCAAACTTGGCTTTGGCCATGATGCGTCGTTTCCTCTAAAGCAAGGTGTTCGTCTCTCGGTTATCGGCTATCGGTCCATCCGTGGTACGCTCTCCCCTCAAGCGCCTATCCCTATCCCTTGGTGATGATGGCGTCGGCAATGCTCTTCGGTACTTCCGCATAGTGATCGAATTCCATCGAGTACACCGCTCGTCCTTGGCTCATGCTGCGCAGGGTGGTGGAGTACCCGAACATCTCGGCCAGTGGTACGTGCGCCGCTACGACTTGGGCGTCGCCACGCTGAATCATCCCGCCGACCCGCCCCCGGCGGCTCGAGAGATCGCCGATCACGTCGCCGAGGTATTCCGACGGCGCCACGACCTCGACCTCCATGATCGGCTCGAGGATGACGGGCCCCGCTTTCCGGGCGGCCTCCTTGAATCCGATCGACCCGGCGATCTTGAACGCCATCTCCGAGCTGTCGACGTCGTGGGAGCTCCCATCGACCAGGCTCACCTTGACATCGACCATCGGGTACCCCGCCAGGACTCCGCTCTCGAGCGCTTCCTTGATGCCCGCTTCCACCGGCTTGATGAACTCACGCGGAATGGAGCCGCCCACGATCTTGTCTTCGAACATGAACCCTTGGCCCGGCTGGGCCGGCTCGAGGTGCAGCACGACATGGCCGTACTGGCCCCTCCCGCCCGACTGGCGCACGAACTTGCCTTCGACGTCCTGCACCGCCTTGGTGATCGTCTCGCGGAAGGCCACCTGCGGCTTGCCGACGTTGGCGTCGACCTTGAACTCCCGCCGCATGCGATCAACCAAGATCTCGAGATGGAGCTCACCCATACCGGCAATGATCGTTTGCCCGGTCTCCTGGTCGGTGCGCACTCGGAAGGTCGGGTCCTCCTCGGAGAGCTTTTGGAGTGCCTGGCCCAATTTGTCCTGGTCGGCCTTGCTCTTGGGCTCGATGGCCACGTCGATGACCGGGTTCGGGAAGCGCATGGCTTCCAGGATGATCGGCTTGTCCTCATCGCAGAGCGTGTCGCCGGTGCCGGTCGACTTGAGGCCGATCGCCGCCGCGATGTCGCCCGCCATCACCTCTTCGATCTCGTCGCGCTTGTTCGCGTGCATCTGCAACAGCCGGCCTACTCGCTCCCGCTTGTCTTTGGTGCTGTTGTACACGTAGCTCCCCGACTTGAGCGAGCCCGAGTACACCCGGAAGAACGTCAGCCGCCCGACGTAGGAATCGGTCGCGACCTTGAACGCGAGGCCGGAAAACGGCTCGTCGTCGGACGTGATCCGCTCGGCCGGGGTCTCGTCGTGCAGCGGCAGATGCCCCGTGATGGCCGGCACATCGGTCGGGTTCGGGAGGAAATCCACCACGGCGTCGAGGAGAGCCTGAACGCCCTTGTTCTTGAACGCCGCACCGCACAGGACCGGGACGACTCCACCGGCCACCGTGGCCTTCCGGATAGCCCGGCGGATTTCCTCTTCCGAGAGCTCCTCGCCGGCGAAGTACCGCTCCAACAGTTCGTCGTCGTGCTCCACGGCCGCTTCGACCAGGTCGTGGCGCATCTGCTCTACCTTGTCCTTGAGGGCGTCGGGGACCGGCCCCTCGACGTACTTGGCACCCAGGGAGGCATCGTCGTATACCCGCTCGATCCGCCGCACCAGGTCGATCTGCCCGGTGAACAGCTCGCCCGAGCCCAGCGGATATTGAACGGGGAACGCCTTGGCGCCGAGCCGCTCGCGCACCATTGCGAGGCAGCGATCGAAGTCGGCGCCGATCCGGTCCATCTTGTTGACGAACACGATGCGGGGCACGCCGTAGCGGTCGGCCTGCCGCCAGACCGTTTCGGTTTGTGGCTCGACCCCACCCACGGCATCGAGGATCGCGACCGCGCCGTCCAACACACGAAGCGACCGTTCCACTTCGGCAGTGAAGTCGACGTGTCCGGGCGTATCGATGATATTGATCCGGTGCTCCACATCGCACCGGGTCCAGAAGCAGGTGGTCGCGGCACTCGTGATGGTGATGCCACGTTCCTGCTCCTGCTCCATCCAGTCCATGGTGGCTGCGCCCTCATGGACTTCGCCCATCTTGTAGCTCTTCCCCGTGTAGTAGAGGATACGCTCGGTCGTAGTCGTCTTCCCGGCATCGATGTGGGCCATGATGCCGATATTCCGATAGTGCTCGAGCGGTGTCGTTCGCGGCATATCCTAAGCTCTATCCAGCGAAAAAGCGGGGCGACCGAGCCCGGCATACCGGGTGGTATCGCTCCGCGCGTCATCCAGGCTTTCACCTGCCGATGAGGGGCCAGCCGTGACCCCACGCGTTGTGCTTTCAGAAGACCAGAGGTCACGCTGATCCGCGTCACATAGCCCGATGTTTCATGCGTCGGCGGCGTGTCGAGACACCCGGCCGGCTGAGGTTCGACCTACCAGCGATAGTGTGCAAACGCCCGGTTGGCTTCAGCCATCCGATGCGTGTCTTCCTTCTTCTTGATGGTGTTGCCCTCGCCCTTCGAGGCCAGGATCAACTCAGCGGCCAACCGCTCCGCCATGGTGCGCTCACTGCGCGCCCGGGTGTAGCCGATGATCCACCGCATGGCCAGCGCGGCGCGGCGATCCGGGCGTACCTCGACCGGAACTTGAAGCGAGGCGCCGCCGACGCGTCGGCTCTTCACCTCGACCGCCGGCTTGGCATTGGCCAGCGCCTGCTTGAACACCGCCACCCCGGCCTGCCCCGTCCGCTGCTCGATCAGGTCCATCGCGCTGTAGAAAATACTCTCCGCGGTGCTCTTCTTGCCGCACTCCATCAAGTTATTGATGAACTTCGACACCGTCTGGCTGTCGAAGCGCGGATCCGGCGGCACTTGCCGCTTCATCGCCCGGCTGCGGCGGCTCATGCTCCACCCTTCGGCCGCTTGGCGCCGTACTTGGAACGACTCTGCATCCGGTCACTCACACCTGCCGAATCGAGCGTGCCCCGGATGATATGGTAGCGGACACCGGGCAAATCCTTCACCCGGCCGCCGCGAATGAGCACGATCGAGTGCTCCTGCAGGTTGTGCCCCTCACCCGGGATGTACGCCGTCACCTCGAATCCGTTGGTGAGCCTGACACGGGCGACCTTACGGAGCGCCGAGTTGGGCTTCTTGGGCGTCGTGGTGTAGACCCGGGTGCAGACACCCCGCTTCTGCGGATTGGCCTTGAGCGCCGGCGCCTTGTCCTTGGCGCGAAGCGGCTTCCGGCCTCCCCGAATGAGCTGATTGATCGTCGGCATACTCGTCCGTAAACAGTTGGGCGCACTCACAAAAATCGACAGCACGGTAAGCTAGAGCCGTCCTACTCGGGGGTCAAGGGAAGTGCTTGAGGGAGTTGCGAGTAGGCCAGTAAGGGACCAGGATGGCAGGGCGCGCCCCTTTCCCCCACAGTGGCAAGCAGCGGCAGGTTCCGGATCGGGTCGTTGGGCCCTCGACCGGGGTAATCCCCTGGTATACAATCATTAGGCCTGTGCTGCTGCCCTCCGGTAATCTCGTCCCCCTAATGAGATCCGGTCATGAAGCGCGTTCTCGCCCTCCTATTGCTAGCACTGGTCGCGTGCGAGTCCGGCCCCGCCGGGCCGGGCGACCCGACGAGCCCCATTCCCGCCCCCCCGCTCCGCGAGGCGACCCTCCTTCGGCACCTGGGCCTCCTCGCCGATGACAGCATGGGCGGCCGCCTGGCCGGCTCTCCCGATGAGGGCGAGGCCGCGTTGTACCTGCTCCTGGAGTTCATGGCCTACGGCCTCGGGCCGGGCACACCGGGCTACACCCAAGAGTTCCCGCTTCCCCAGGGCGGAACGTCGCGGAACGTGCTCGCCGTCCTCCCCGGCCACGGGAGCCTGGCCCAGCAATGGGTGATCATCGGCGCCCACTACGATCACGTGGGCTACGACCAGGTCACGCCGGACTCTATCCTGGTCTACAACGGCGCCGACGACAACGCGTCCGGGACGGCGCTTTTGCTGGAGATCGCCCGCTACTTGAGCGACCACGTCGAGGGCGGGAACATGGCTGGAGTAGCCCGGCGCTCTGTCATGTTCCAGACCTTTGGGGCCGAAGAGAGCGGCCTGGTCGGCTCGACCTACTTCTGCGGGCATCCCACGATCAGCATGCACCGGGTGGTCGCGATGCTGAACCTGGACATGGTCGGTCGCTACGCCCAAAACGGGCTCCGGCTGATCGGCACCTCCTCATCCGCCGACTGGCCGGGAATCCTGGACAACGTGGGCGCCAACAACCTCTCGGTCGACTATGACGATGGCGGATTGCTGGGTGGCAGCGATCAGTATTGCTTCCACCAGGCGGGAAAACCGGTCCTCTTCTTTCATACCGGCTTGCATAACGAATACCACACAGCTTACGACGACGTGGTACTCATCGACACGGATGGGATGCTCACGGTAGGGGAGTTGACCACCGACGTGGTGTTGCAGCTCCTGGTCCGCCCGGCCCCCCCGATCTTCTCGGCGACACCGTAGCGGTTCACTTTCGGCTATTGGCTATTGGCTATTGGCTATTGGCTATTGGCTAAGCGAAAAAGATACAGCAGATTTCTGATAGTCGATACCGGCCACCCTTCGATACGATCTCAGTCCATCTCAGCGCCTAATAGCTACTAGCCAATAGCGCCAACCTTACATCTCAACTCTCCGTGCTATCAGCGACCAATAGCTAATAGCTAATAGCCGCCTGCCCTACATACCACTCTACCGCAACGCCCCCACATGCGCCGCCACCCCCTCCGCCATCACCGGCGGGTTGTAGCCGCCCTCGAGCAGGCTCGCGATCGGGGTAGCCGGAAGCCGGTCGCGGAGACGCCGGGTAAGGTCGGCGTAATCCGGAGGGGTGAGGGTGAACCCGCCCAGGGGATCG
>JABDII010000479.1 GCA_013003805.1 Gemmatimonadales bacterium | reverse complement strand
GCCTTCGAGTTCTTGGATGCGCCGGTCAAGCGGGTCGCCGCCCATGATGTGCCGCTGCCCTACGCGCCGGTGCTCGAGGACTACATCTTACCGCAGACAGACGATCTGGTCCGAGCATCACGCTGGTTGGCCGCATATTAATGGAAGCAGAATCCTGTCAGATGCTATGAATGGAGACCGGGAATGGCCCGCATTGATGTGATCATGCCCCAGATGGGTGAATCGATCGCCGAGGGAACGCTGTCGAAGTGGCTGAAGCAGGTGGGCGACGCGGTCAAGCGTGACGAGCCGATCTTCGAGATCTCGACCGATAAGGTCGATGCCGAGATTCCGGCGCCGAACGCGGGCACGCTGGCGGAAATCCTGGTCCAAGAGGGCGAAACGGTCGAGGTGAACACGGTGGTGGCACGGATCGAGACCGAAGCTGGAGCCGTTGCGGCGGCTCCACCTGCCGAAGCGCCGGCACGTCCCGCCACGGCGCCCGAACCGGCCGCCGCGGCAGCTCCCCCTCCCCCTCCTCCAGCGCCGGCGCCTGCGCCGATTCCTGCCGCGGCCAGGGCCCCCGCGGCCGGTGATGGAGCAGGCGCGGAGACCACCGAGGAGCGACTCCGCCGCCGCTCAACGCCCCTCGTGCGAAAGATGGCCGCGGAACACGATCTCGACATCTCGGTTATCCCCGGAACCGGAATGGCCGGACGGGTCACCAAGCAAGATGTGCTGACATACTTGGAGACTCGCCCCACCGCGGCGCCGTCTCCTCCGACTGCGGCCGGCGGGCCGGTGGTGGCCGAGGTCCATGCACCGCTGGTCGATGCGTGGGAGGGTGATCGGGTTGAACCCTGGTCTCGCATCCGGAAGCTCACGGCCGATCACATGGTCATGTCTCGCCGGGTGTCGGCCCATGTGGCCAGCGTGTTCGAGATCGACTACACCCGGGTGGCACAGGTTCGCGCGAGGCTCAAGAAGGACTACGCCGACCGTGGGGTGAACCTGACCTACCTTGCGTTCATCACCAAGGCGGTGGCGGACAACGTCCGGAACCATCCCGTGGTGAACGCGGCCGTCTCGGGCGACAACACCATCTACCGGCGCGACGTCAACGTCGGTATCGCGGTCGCGCTTGAGTGGGGGCTCATCGTTCCAGTTATCAAACATGCCGACGAGTTGTCGCTCATTGGGATTGCCCGAGCCATCAACGACCTCGGGGAGCGGGCCAGGACCAAGAAGCTGAACCCGGACGAAGTCCAGAAGGGCACCTTCACCATTACCAACCCGGGTGTGTTCGGCTCCCTGACCGGTGTCCCGATCATCAACCAGCCGCAGACAGCCATCCTTGCAGTGGGGTCGATCACGAAACAGCCCGCAGTCGTGTCGCTGCCGGATGGCACCGATGCCCTCGGCATCCGGACCAAGGGAATGCTCTCGATGTCGTACGATCACCGGGTTGTCGACGGTGCCGACGCCGACCGCTTCTTGGCGGATGTCCGAGCCACGTTGGAGAACTTTCCCGACACGGCCGCGTGAGATGCTCCCGGTCCGAGCCTTGAAGGTGGGCCGGGTCACGGTCAACCCGGGAGACGAAGCTTCGTACGTTCAGACGGTGCACGCCCTCGCGAGTCTGGCCCAAGAGCGGGGACTCAATATTTGGGTGTTCCGGCACAGTCAGGAACCCGGTAGTTTTTGCGAATTCATCGAGGCAGCGAACGAGGCTGCTCTCCGGGAAACCTGGACGCCGGACGAAGCGGCAATGGTCAATCGCCTTCGGGAAATTGCGACGTATGCGCCGGGCTCGTCGGACCTGTGGCACGAGATCCCGCCGCCGCCGGGACGCGTGGAATAGTCCAGCTCTCATAACGACACAATCGCCCATGCCGAGACGCATCATCGAAGTTGACGGGGAGAAGTGGGAGGTCGCGCCGAGCGGCCGCGTCACCCAGTTCGTGCGGGACGAGTTCGGGCTCATCTTCAGTCGTGGCAGCGGACCGAATCGTGAGCAACGGGTGGCGCGATACTCTCCCCTAGGAGCACGAAACCGGGAAGTGTCCTTGAACGAGTTGAGCGATCGGCAGCTAGCGGACCTGCTGGCCCGGTCACAGCCGTCCTGGACAGCACCGGAGACGGGGTATACCCGCTGAGCCATCCCACGTACGTCGACCTCCACTTGCACTCCACGGCATCAGACGGAACCCTGACCCCAAGCGTCGTGGTCGAGCGGGCTGCCAAGGCGGGCCTCACCGCCATCGCGCTCACCGATCACGACACCGTGTCAGGCGTTCCCGAAGCGCTGGAAGCAGGCAACCCCCTCGGTGTGCGAGTGGTGAGCGGATGTGAGTTCTCCGTCGCGGCGGGTTGGGGGGAACTCCACGTTCTTGGATACTTCCTTCCCATCCATTCGGACTTGCTCGAGTCCTTCCTGGCGCGATGCCGGGACGACCGCTATCGTCGTGCCGACCGCATGGTAACCCGGCTCCAGGGCCTGGGAGTCTCGATGGACTTTGAACGGGTTCTGGAGACCGCACGCGGTGGCGCCATCGGCCGACCCCATGTTGCACAGGTGCTGGTTGACTGTGGAGCCGTAAACGGCATCCAAGAGGCGTTCGACCGGTACCTCGGTCGTGGGAAGCCGGCCTTCGTTGCCAAAGACCTTCCGAGCTTCAGTGAGGTGGCAGACTTGGTACATCGAGTCGGTGGGCTGGTGTCGGCCGCGCACCTCAAGGATCGCGGCTCGCGGCGCGCGCTCAGGCGGCTTCAGGCTCAGGGACTGGACGCGGTGGAGACCCGCCACCCGAGCCATTCGGCTGAAGTTCGGGGCAACTTAGCCGAGCATGCGACGGCGCTCGGCCTGCTTCAAACCGGCGGGAGCGACTGGCATGGAGACGCCGGAACCGAGCCCTTCCCCGCAACGATCGGGTCGCAGCAGGTGCCTCTGGAGTGGCTGGCCCTGATGGAGCAGCGGCGCCAGGAAGGAAGCGTGAAAGAACAAGCACAGCGGTAGACGGTCGAACAACCCGGAGGAACGCATGGGCAAAGTGATCGGAAGCGTAGTGCTGGGGTATGTGGTCATGGTCATCGTGGTGTTCGTGCTGATGTCGCTCGTGTGGATGGTGATGGGAGCGAGCGGGGCGTTCCAGCCCGGGAGTTGGGACGTGTCAGCCGGATGGATCGTCGGCTCGATTATCGTCGGATTGGTCGCGGCGATCATCGGCGGGTATGTCTGCGCTCTGGTTGCCAAGGATCCGCGCGGTCCGAAAGCGCTCGTGGTGGTCGTGGTGATCTTGGGGATCGTGTTCGCGATCCCGGTGCTGACCAGTGGAGCCGAGGCGCCGACGATCGCGCGGACCGAGACGATCTCGATGATGGACGCGATGCAGAACGCGCAACAGCCGGTCTGGATCGCGTTGCTCAATCCGATCCTCGGTGCGATTGGAGTGCTCATTGGTGCGCGACTCCGCCCGACTCCGACGGCGTGATCGGGACAGGGAGACCGGACTGGACCGTGCGGCGGTCGCCATCCCGGCTGTGAGAAGGGAGACAACGATGCGGGTAACACTTGGAATGGCCGTGATGGCGTGCGCCCTGACCGCTGAGACGGCGGCCCAGGACACCGTGAGGTTCACACCCACGGTCGGGTATTCCACTTTTGCGGTTCGCGAGCCGGTGCTCCGTGTTCAGCCGAACACGGTTCTCATCTCCAAGACGAACTTCGGCGGGTACTACACGGCAGAAGGTGGGTCATTCCCGGGCGAGGTCGGGCCGATCTACATCGAAGGGGCGACCACCGACGACATCCTGGTGGTCGAGATCATCAGGGTCCAACCGAATCACGACATCGCTGCGTCGCGAGTCCGGCCCGGTTTCGGAGGTCTGTCGGGCGATTCACGGGTCCGTTTCCTGAACGATCCCATCCCGACCCGGCGCTATGTGTGGCGGATCGACCCAGAGCGCATGACGGGCACCACTGAGTTGCCGGGGAGTCGCATGGGCTCCATCGAGATCGATCTCAAGCCTATGCTCGGGCGGGTGGCCGTGGCACCACGAGGCGAAGAGGCGTTCGGCGGGCTCTGGCCCGGCGACTTCGGGGGCAATATGGACGCGGCGGAAGTGCGGGAAGGGACCACCGTGTATCTCCCGATCTTCCACGACGGCGCCTATTTCTATTTTGGCGACGGGCACGCCACGCAGGGTCATGGTGAGGTCGCCGGGACCGGCCTCGAGACCAGCATGGACGTGGTGTTGCGATTGGACCTGATCAAGGGAAAGACCATCGACTGGCCACGCTTCGAAGATGACGACTACATCATGGTGGCCGGGAGTGCCCGGCCGCTGATCGATGCCTTCCGTCTGGCGCACGTGGAGTTGATCGAGTGGCTCGAGGAGGACTACGGGTTCGACCGGTGGGATGCCTACGCCCTCTTGGGCCAGCTTGCGGAAAGCACGGTCGCCAACATCGTCGACCCGGCCTATACCGTGGTGGCCAAGTTTCCCAAGCGGTACTTGCCGGAGTGAAGGCGGGCAGGCGGGCAGGCGGGAAGGCGGGAAGACGGGAAGAGAGAATGGTGGATGGCTGTGTGCTTGATCTCGATAGACGGAGGAGGCTGATAATGGTCGGACGACGGGTGTCTGTCATTCTTGTTCTCGGTGTACTCGCGACGGGGTGTACCGGCGAAGCACCACGCCAGGCTGAGCAGCCGGCCGTCCGTGCTGACCAGCCCGTCGCGACCTCTATCCCCAGCGCTATCCTAGGCGAGGCGCCGCCGCCCCAAGGCGAGACCGTGACCTACCTGTCGGGAGATACCCTGACGCGGGGTTATCTCGCCGTGCCGGATGGGGAAGGGCCCTTTCCGGCCCTCATCCTCATTCACGAATGGAACGGGCTGGTCGATCGGGTTCGGCAGGTGGCCGATGCCTTTGCCGAGCAAGGGTACGTGGCCTTGGCGGCCGATCTGTACCAGGGACGGACGGGCTCCAACCGCGATGAGAACATGGCGCTGGTCAACGAGACGCGCGGGGACATGGATCGCGCGATCGCGAACCTCGATCGCGCCCAACAGTTCCTGCGCGAGCGGACGGATGTCACCGGGAAGGTAGGTGTCATGGGCTGGTGTTTCGGCGGCGGGATCGCGTTGAGCTATGGCTTGGGCGGCGAGCACCACGACGCGACCGCGATCTTCTACGGCTCACTGGTTGAGGATCCCGCGGTGCTTGCGCAATTGGATCATCCGGTCTACGGCACCTTCGCCGCGATGGACCAAGGCATTCCGCCGGTGCAGGTCGAGCGCTTCGCCGCGGTCCTGGATTCGATCGGGATCGACAACGACATCCACATCTACGATGCCGTGAACCACGGATTCTGGCTCCGGGTGGATCAGGACCGGGCACTCCGGGAAGCGCCCGCCAGAAGCGCCTGGGAGCGGCTGCTCGGGTTTCTCGAGCGGGTTCTCGGCTAGAGTCAGCCGCCCACGAAGCGGACGATCGCAGTTCATGCCGGAACCTCCTCTGCGCTTCGGCGACATCGTGATCGTGGGCGGCGGCTGCTATGGGAAGTTCTACACCACGCAGCTGATTGAGGCACGGGAGAAGGGCAAGCTCACCTATCGGCACCTCCTGGTTGTCGATCAGAACCCAGATTGCCAGCTCGGACGGTCAACGAGCGACCCGGGCGACTACGAACTCGTGGTGCAAGACTGGGATGTCTTCTTCGATGGGTATCTGATCCAGGCCGCTGAAGAGAACAGCGTCCCACCAAACAGCGTCATCGTTCCCTCACCGTTGATGCCCCACCTCATGTACCGCTGGC
>JABDII010000453.1 GCA_013003805.1 Gemmatimonadales bacterium | reverse complement strand
CCGGATAACGGACCAAGGCGGGGAACTCATCGTCCTCCCCGTGGCGCCCTTGGCCGACAGTGTGCGGAGCTACCTCCGAGAGCATCCCGAGGAGCGGAGTGAACTGCCGCTGGATCGCATGCGATTGGAAGGGGAAAACGAGCGGCTGGCGGTCCGGGTCTACGTGAGGCGTCTGGCGGGCCGCCGTACCGACGATGGGACGGTGGTTACTCAGCTGACCGGGGAGATTCTGCTTCGCTTGAAGTGAGTGTTATTGGGCAGAATTGGAGTCGGTTCCGCGGGTCAGCAGACGCTCGGTGAAATCGAGCCGTTCTTGGACCTCAGCCAACTCCCCCCGTACGGCATCCACCTCCAGCTGCAGGTCTTGAACCGCCTCGCGCAGGCGTTCGGTTTCTCTATCCGTCGGCGGAATCAAGACACGGGGACGGCCCTGCGTGAGCAACCACGTCACCCCCAGGGCCCCGATAACCAGAATCGATAAGGCGAGCAACGGAAAGATCATCCCCATGGCATCCTCTCTGGCCCCGGGCTACCGTGCCGGGAGCGCCGCTTCCACGGTGACCTCTTCGAGCTGCGCCGTGAAGTGCCGCAGATACGGTGGGTCGTTGGTGAGTCGCAGTCCGCGGAGGGCATGTCGCTGCTCAAAGACGTGAGCGGCTGCCTCGACCACGTAGTCGATGTGGCTCTGGGTGTAGACCCGGCGGGGAATGGCCAACCGGACCAGCTCCATAGGGGGTGGCTCGGCCGCGTCGCCGAACATGAGGCTGCCGATCTCGACCGATCGAATGCCGGCCTCCCGATAGAGTGCGCAGACCAGCGCTTGGCCGGGAAACAGCTCCTGCGGAATGTGGGGACAGAGCTCCCCCGCATCGACATAAATCGCGTGCCCGCCCGGGGGTTCCACGATCTGGTACCCGATCTCGAGCAGCCGCTCTCCCAAGTACTGCGTCGACCCGATCCGATACGCCAAGTAGTCCTCGTGAACTACTTCCTCGAATCCCTGCGCCATCGCCTCCAAGTCCCGGCCGGCCACGCCACCATAGGTTACGAAGCCCTCGGTCAGGATGAGGAGCGCGCCGGCCTGAGCGGCCAAGGCGTCGTCCCGTAGCAGTAACACGCCACCGATGTTCACCAAGCCGTCCTTCTTGGCACTGATGGTGGCGCCGTCGGCCAGCTCGAACATATCCCGCACGATGTCGCGAACGCTTCGATCCCCCTGGCCCGCCTCGCGTAGCTTGATGAAGTAGGCATTCTCGGCGAAGCGACAAGCATCGAGAAACAGCGGGATGCCGTACCCGTCACACACCTTCCGCACCGCCCGGAGGTTTTCGAGACTGACGGGCTGACCGCCGCCCGAATTGTTGGTGACGGTCACCATGCAGAGCGGGATCCGATCGGGACCGACCCGGTCGATCAGGTCCACCAACTTGTCCACATCCATGTTGCCCTTGAACGGATGACGGACGGCCGCATGCTTTCCTTCCTCGATGACGAGATCGATCGCCTCCGCGCCCGAATGCTCGATGTTCGCCCGGGTCGTGTCGAAGTGGTTGTTGTTGGGGACGATCTTCCCGGGCCCGCCGACCAACTCGAACAGAATTCGCTCGGAGGCCCTGCCCTGGTGCGTGGGCAGGATGTGGGTGAACCCGGTCATGTCTTCGAGGCGGTGCAGAAAGCGATAGAAGCTCTCCGCCCCGGCATAGGACTCGTCTCCCTGCATCATGGCTGCCCATTGCAGACTGCTCATGGCGCCGGTCCCGCTATCGGTCAGGAGATCGATGAGCACGTCGTGGGCGTGGAGGTTGAACACGTTGAAATGGGCGTCACGCAGGGCCTGCTCGCGTTCCTCCGGGGTCGTGAGCTCGAGCGGCTCGACCACCTTGATCTTGAAAGGCTCGATGATGGTTTTCATAGGCGTGGCCGAGCCGCGTGGTTGAGTTGTGAGGGGATCACAGATGACCTGCTAACCCGCCGTCTGGCGCGTCGCAAACGGGCTCCCAAACGGGTGCGTGGACACGTCGGCCTCGACGAACCTCCACAGCGGACAATCGTCCCGCTCGACGTGCAACGGGCAGCTGCCATCAGCTGTCCGGCAGTCTCCGACGCAAAAGCCCTCGACAGACGAAGTGAGGCGTTTGCTGCTCTTCGGGGCGAAGAAGGTGAGCCCTTCGACCCGACTGATGACGAAGGCTCCAATGGCGACAATGGCAACGATGGCCAGGAGGGCATAGAACATGGGCCGGCTCCGGTAAGAGGCTCTCGGTTCAAGGTCGGCCCGGTGGAATGAAGGAAACCTGAAGCCTGTCTGAAAGGCACATGCGATCGCGGCTAAGCGGCTTCCGCCGCGCCATCAGTCGAGACCGGCGCCGAAGGGCTCGAGCTCGGCCTCGACCGCGATTGGGATGTCGATGACCGTCGCCCCCCAGTGCAGGCGCAACGTGGCTGACGACGGTCCCACGACCGGGAAATGGAACGCCAGCGTCTCCATGTGGTCGCCTGTCGTCGGCACGATCGTCACGCGCAGGGCATCCTGCCCAGTTGGATAGGGCACATGCCACACGTCGGTCGCGGTGCTGAAGATGACGGTCCATTCCGCCGTGTCAGGGATGGCCCAGAGGGTATAGCTCCCCGCCGGCAGCGGCTGCCCGGCGATCGCGACATCGCGACTGAAGGCGATCTGGGTCGCAGTGTCCGCGCCGGGATTCCACGGCCAGCGGAGGCGGACGACCCCTCCGAAGAGCGTCCGGCCGCGGGCCACCGGGCGGTTGTAGGTGAGCGAGATCTGGGTCGAGTTAACGGTCTGGGAGACCGAGCCGTGCTGGCTCCGGCGCAGCACCGCTTGCGCCGTCCCGAGGGACGGCGCAAACGGAAGAGCAAGCATGGATGCTACCGGGAGCAACCGCCCGTACCGGCGTATCCTCACGCGGCCGGCATGCCTCCGATCCGGAGCCGAACCACGTATTGCACATCCAGCTCATCGCGCCAGATGCCGTACACGACGTCGCCAGTGAACAGCAATGGCGAGAAGCGATCTGGCATGGTCAACATGCCTAAGTACCGGCCCTCGGCGTCGAACACATCGAACTCTGACGATCCGAGATCCTGCTGCGGGTTGAAGAATTCCTGCGCATCGGCACTGAGGGCGCTGGGCGCCAGCATGCGCTGAACCCAGACGGTATTCTGTGGACCGCTCAGGAACTGGAGGTAGGCCGGGAAGTCATCCGCAAACTTGATCGCCGAGCGGAGTTGTCCAATCGCCTGCGGCGGTACACCGGCCTCCGTCCACAACCGTTCCATCGCATCGAGCAAGACGTTCTGGTCGTCCTCCGAGACCGCCATGGGCGCGAAGGGCTTGGTGATGACCCGGGTGAGGTTTCCATCGGGGCTGTACACCCCGATCCGGTATTCGTCGTTCACCCCAAAGAGCACCCCGGTCTCTGGGGTGAGGGCCCACACTGGCTCCGCCACGAAGAATCTGATTTCCGGTGCGCCGCTCGCGAACGAAAAGGTCTTCCCCGACGGTACGCGCATCAAGGTGTCTTTGACCGAGCCGTCGAAGTCGCGGACCGCAATCAGATCCATGCTGTCCACCTCCGGTTGGTTGGGAAGGGCCAGCGGACGGAGTTGGTTCACGATGGTACCTGAAGGGGTCGCCTCCCAACGGAGCGGGAGCCCATCCGTAAGGATTACGGAGTAGCTACCCAGGCTCGTTCCGTCGGGTGCGTACCGGTTGACCCGCTGCTGCTGGAGATCGGGCACCAGGAGCGTGTCGCCGGGAGCCAGCAAGACGGGGCCGGCGCCGGCGCCGAACTCGCCCGGCCCGCCGCCGGGACCACCCATCGCGCCGTCGAACGTGCCATCCGCGGTGAATACCCGGAGTTGCTGGGCGCCCTGGTCCATGACAAAGATCCGGCCGTCGGATCCGACGGCGATACCCGCGATCTGGACGAACTGATAATCGGGCTCGTCCTCGGCGGAGCCGATCTTGAGCTCCACGGTGACGGTCCATCGGGTGTCGTCGGTCCACAGTTCGTCGGTCGTGTTGTTTACGATGGCTACGCCGGCGCTGTCGGTGACGGAACCGGCCCACTGGGGAGCCGCCTCACCCGTCGCGCAGCCCAGGACGAGGGCCAGCAGGAGCGCGCCATACTCGAGTCGTTTCATTGATGTATCCGAGGTTGGGGTTACGAGAATGCTCAACGCTAGACCCGTGTTCGTGAAGGAATCGGGAAGGACGATTGAAGAGGGTTCAACCGGCTAATCCGCCTCGGCAGCCCCTCCACGCATGGCCCAATGCGCCATCAGACCAACGATCGCCAGGATCGTGACCAGCGCCAAGCCCTGCTGAGCCACAACGGGAAGCTCGAGGGGCCAGCCTTGAATCGGAGTCCCACCCCGCAGTACCACCCACAACGCCAGGATCACGCCGGTGAGCCCACCACCGCCGACTAGCCCCGACCCGAAGAGGATACCCTGCTCCCGCCGCCGCTCGGCAATATCGGTCGGCTGGCCGCGGGTGAGCAGGAGGCGCGTCATGCCGCCCAGGAAGACCGCCGCCATGGTGGAGAGTGGGAGGTAGACACCCACGGCGAACGCCAAGACCGGAATGCGGAACAACGAGGCCACCAGGCCAATCCCAACCCCGACAAAGATCAGGATCCAGGGCAGGTTCTGGTCGAGCACCCCGTCGATCACGAGCTTCATCAAGACCGCCTGCGGGGCCGGGAGCTCGGCTCCCCCTAGGCCACCGGGTACACCCTGATGGAGCAGCATCACAACGAAG
Organism: Gemmatimonadales bacterium; assembly: GCA_013003805.1. Classification (GTDB taxonomy): domain Bacteria; phylum Gemmatimonadota; class Gemmatimonadetes; order Gemmatimonadales; family GWC2-71-9; genus JABDII01. Next base: position 1,702 of record JABDII010000453.1, on the reverse strand, counting down.
GCCACGACACCGGCGGAGGTGACGACTCCGACGAGTTCGCCGATCTGTTGGAACCGGGGTGTTGCGCCGAGCACGTACCCGGTCTTCAGGTCTTGGGAAGTATCTCCAGCGATGGATGCGGCAATGCACACCGCCGTCCCCACCATCAGGGCAGTCGCCTTCCCGGCAAGGTCCGTCCAACCCATGAGGAAGAAGATGAAGCTCGTGCCGAGGAGCGTTGCGATCGTCATGCCCGAAGTCGGATTCGATGTGACCCCGACCAACCCGACGATCCGTGAGCTCACCGTGACAAAGAAGAACGCGAAGACGCCGATCAATACCGAGGCGACGGCCCGCACCGGAATCGATTCGAGATACCCCAGCACACCGGGCGTGAAGGTCAGAGCCAGCAGAACGGCGAGCACCAAAAGACCCACCGTTCGGAACGACAGGTCGTGGTCGGTGCGATCTACCCGCGCCCCGTCACTGCCCGCCGCGATGTGCCGCAAACCCAACTTGAACGACTCGATCATGGTCGGAATCGACTTGATCAGCGTAATGATCCCGCCGGTGGCCACGGCGCCCGCCCCGATGTAGCGCACGTATCGGTGCCAGATCTCGCCGGCCGCCATGTCGCGGATGAGCTTCTCGGTCTCCGGAAAGAGCGGCTCGGTGAGCCCCGCGCCCCAGATATTGATGATGGGGATAATGATGAACGCGGAGAGCGCCGAACCGGCCACCATCACGGTGGCGATCCGTGGGCCCAGGATGTACCCCACTCCGATCAGTGGCGGTGAGACCCCGATGGCCAATTTGGCCTTGAGCCCCAGGGTGGCTTGAAAAGTCCCGCTCACCAGCTTGGCGCCGTCGGTGATCAGCTTGAACAGCATCCCGATCCCGAGCCCGTAAAACACGCCTGCCGCCTGCTTCCCGCCGCCTTCCGCCGCCACCAGCACCTCGGCGCAGGCCATGCCCTCCGGATACGGGAGCTTCCCGTGTTCCCGCTTGATCAGGTAGCGACGGAGCGGAATCATCGAGAGGACACCGATCAGCCCGCCCGCCATGGTCACCAGGGTGACCTTGGCCCAGGCCGGACTCATGCCCCAGATGAACAGCGCCGGAATCGTGAACAAGACGCCGGAGGCGACCGACGAGCTGGCCGACCCGACCGTCTGCGACATGTTGCTTTCGAGAATAGAGTGCTTGAGGCCAAACGCGGCGAACAACCGAAAGACCACCACCGTGAGCACGGCCACCGGAATCGAGGTGCTGATGGTGAGCCCAGCCTTGAGTCCCAAGTAGGTGTTGGCCGCCCCAAACACGACGCCGAGGATGGCCCCGGAGATGACTGCCTTGACGGTGAACTCGGTCAGCGTCTGGCCGTGGGTGAACGGGACGTACTCTTCGCCTTCCTTCAGCTCGTATGCCGTCGGCGGAAGCTTGGGGCTGGGGTTACTCACGCGAAGGTCTCCGTAGATGGTGTCGGGCGAATGTTCACTTCAGAGGATCGGGACGCAAGCTCGAAACCGAATGGATCCGTCTTCCCATCCAATGGCAAGCCAAGGGGGTCCCCGAATCTCGGCCTGCCTTCTATTCTTCAGGGGTCCCAAGCGTCGTCGAGACACTGCTTCGACGGAACGCGTATCATCGGCTTGCTGGAGCGCCCATCGTGGAGAGCGAAAGGGAAAAGGAGAGCACCTCGGAGACGGCCAAGCTCATGGAG
>JABDII010000448.1 GCA_013003805.1 Gemmatimonadales bacterium | reverse complement strand
ACCCAGGACAACCAGGTGAACCGGATCGCCGACCTCAATCCCAACGACATCGAGACCATCGAGATCCTGAAGGGGGCCTCGGCGTCGGCCATCTACGGCGGCCGGGCCTCCAATGGCGTGGTGATCATCACGACCAAGCGGGGTCAGCCCGGGGAGACCCGGGTGAATCTGACCCAGCGGTTTGGCTTCTTCGATTTGTCCAACAAGATCGGGAGCCGGCGCTTCGCCGACGCGGCCGAGGTCGATGCGGTCTATGGTGCGGGGACCGCCGCAGCCAATAACTTCACACCCGGGACGTTCTTTGATCACGAGGAACAGCTGGCAGGGAGGAGCTCACTCGGGTCGGAGACTGCCCTCAGCCTGAGCGGCGGTGATGCCAACACCCGGTTTTTTGCATCCGGGCTGGTCAAGAACGACGAGGGTATCGTTGCCAATACCGGTTTCCAAAAACAGTCGGTGCGGCTCAACCTCGACCAGGATTTCAGTCCCCGATTGCGGGTGAGTCTGAGCACGAATGTCCTACACACGCTGGCCAAGCGAGGGCTCACCAACAACGACAACACCAGCACCAGCTATTTCATGTCGCTGGCGTTCACGCCCAGCTTTGTCGACTTGGCACAGAATTCCGATGGCACCTTTCCCGACAATCCGTTTGTCTCCAGCAACGCCCTCCAGACTGCGGCACTGGTCAAGAACGATGAGGACGTCTGGCGGTTCATTGCCTCGTCGAAGGTGGATTGGACGGCGATCACGACTCCGCGCAGTTCCGTGCGGTTTCTCCTGAATGGCGGTATCGACTTCTTCAACCAGGAGAACGATCTGTTCTTCCCGCCGGAGCTCCAGTTCGAGGACGATGATGGACAGCCCGGCACGTCCCTCCTGAGCGACAGCGACAATACCAACCTGAACCTCGACGGCAACATCGTTCACACCCTGCAGGCGGGCGGGGGTAACTCCGCTACGACCGCTGTCGGTGTTCAGTTCGCCCGGAGGACCCTCAACACCGGGCGCATCATCAGTCGTAACCTGATCGGAGGGCAGTCCAACATCGACGCGGCCACCAACGTTCAGGTGGTCCAGTTCCGGACCCGGATCAACAACCTCGGGGTCTACGCGCAGGAAGAATTTCTGACGTTGGACGAGCGGTTGTTGCTCACCGCCGGGATCCGTGGGGACATGAGCAGTCTCAACGCCAATCATGACAAGCTCTATTTTTATCCCAAGCTGTCGGGATCGTATCGGTTTGAGCAACCCAACGACTGGATCGATGAGTTCAAGTTCCGGGCGGCCTACGGCGAGTCCGGCAACGAGCCCAAGTTCGGGCAGAAATTCACCCCGTTGACCGCGACGCAGAACGTCGGCGGCCTTCCTGGCATCGTGGTCCTGGGCACGGTCGGGGCGGACGATCTCAAACCCGAGCGCCAGCGCGAGGTCGAAGTGGGCTTCGATGCCTCGTTCTTCGGAGCCCGGCTAGGGGTCGAGTTCTCTTTCTTCCAGAAGAACATCAGCGATCTCCTGGTCGAACGGCGGCTCGCGCCATCGTCGGGCTTCAGCACAGAGGTCTTCAATGGTGGCAAGATGCGGACGCGGGGCGTTGAGCTAGCCGCGGGTCTTGTCCCGGTGCAATCGCAGGATCTCTACTGGCTGTTCCGGACCACCTTTTCTCTCAACCGGAGCAAGATCACCGACTTGCCCGTGCCGGCGTTCATCGCTGGCGGCTTCGGAACCTCGATCGGTGCCTACCGGATCGAGGAGGGCGCGTCTGCCACGCAGATCGTGGGCAACGATACGCTGCCGGATGGGAGCATTGTGGTCCGGAAGATCGGCGACGCGAACCCGGACTTCCGGATGTCGTTCACCAACGACATCACGTGGCGGAATTGGAACCTGCACTTCTTGCTCGACTGGCAGCAGGGGAGTGACATCCTGAACTTGACCAAACTGCTGTACGATTTCGGCCAGGTCAGCGAGGACTACGCCGACCCGATTCCGGGAGAGTCGCAGACGGTGGGCGAGAAGCGGCTAGCCGGCTTCGCGAGGACGGCGTCTAACTATGTCGAGGACGCGAGCTTCCTCAAACTCCGGGAGATCACGCTGTCCTATGACCTGCCGACGACCTTCGTACAGGGGCTCTGGCGGGGGGCGCGCTACGCACGGTTCAGTCTAAGCGCCCGAAACCTCTTCACCAGCGCATCGTACACGGGGCACGACCCGGAGGTGAGCAACTTCGGGAACCAGCCGGTGGCCCGGAATATCGATGTGGCCCCCTATCCGCCGAGCCGCAGCTTCTGGTTCTCCATCGACCTCGGGTTCTAACCATGAGCGACCACAAGGAGCTTCGAGCCATGCGAAAGTGTATAGCCCTGACGGTCCTCCTGGGAGTCCTGACCGTCGCCAGCTGCGATAGCCTCGATGTATTGGACCTCAACAATCCGGGTCTCGATGACCTGCAAAGCAACCCCACTCCGGGCGCCGTCAATTCCGCTGCGGCCGGCCTCTTGATCGGAGCGAGGGGGAACGTACGGGGCTTCGGATCCCAGAACGGATATGTCTCGATGGTGGGCATTCTGGGTCGCGAGTCCTACAATTTCGATCCGGCCGACCCCCGCTTCGTGACCGAGATGTTGATCGGTCCGCTCGACGGTGGGAGTCCGGCCTTTGGGGGCAATCTGTGGGACGACCACTTTACCAACATCCGGAACGCCAACATCGTGCTCAACGCTGTCGACGCGGTGGCAGGTATGTCGGATGCTGAGAAGGAGGGCGTGCGGGGGTTCGCCAAGACCATTCAGGCCTTGGACTTCCTCCACGCGATCAACACCCGGGACACGTTTGGCGCCCCCATCGACGTCGACATCGACCCCACTGGCGACCCAGCACCCATCGTCCCCAAAGCGGAGGCCTTCGCGCACATTCAGCAGCTCTTGGACGAGGGTCAAGGCCACTTGCAGTCGGCTGGCGGGTCGTTTTCGTTCGGGTTGAGCAGCGGGTTTGCAGGATTCGATACGCCGGCCACGTTTCTCACTTTCAACCGAGCGCTCAAGGCGCGAGTCGAGGTCTACCTGGGCAACTTTGCCCAAGCCCTGACGGAGCTGGGCGCCTCGTTCCTCGACACGGGGATGCCGCTCGACCTGGGCGCGTATCATGTCTTCAGCACAGGCTCGGGTGACCGGACGAACAATCTGTTCGACCCCAACGCCCGGGCCATCCATGCCCATCCGTCGCTCGAGACCGACGCCCAGCTCCAGGCGGGCGGGATGCCGGATCTCAGGTTTCAGAACAAGATCAAGAAGCTGGATGGTGGTCCGGTGACAGTACAAAACGTCACCACCGACATCCAATTCACCATCTACAACAGCGAGGTCGATCCAGTCCCCATCATCCGGAACGAGGAGCTGATCCTCCTGCGGGCCGAGGCAAACATCGGGCTCAACACTTTGGCTGCGGCTGTGACGGATATCGACTTCATACGGGCCAACTCCGGCGGCCTCGACCCCTACGCGGGAGCGGTCGACCAGGCATCGCTGCTCGACGAATTGCTCTACAACAAGCGCTACTCGCTACTCTTCGAGGGCGGCCATCGGTGGATCGATATGCGCCGGTATGGCAAGCTGGACCAGTTGCCACGCGATCTCCCGACCCACACCGTGTTCGACCGGTACCCGTTCCCTATTAGCGAATGCGATGCCCGCGTGCCGGCTCCGGCAGCGGGGTGCTCACCAGTGGCGGGAACGCCGTAGGAGGTCTAGTCCTGAATGATCTGGAGCTACGAGGCCCCATTTGGGGCCTCGTAGCTCAATTCCAGGGGCAGGTGTCGATCAGGGCATGAAGCGACCTTCACACAAAATAGCAGGAAGCTTTCCTTGTTCAGTCTGGTTTCCGAGCATATGTTTCGGGCATGCGGGTCACGACCTGGACCGAATACAGTCTGCTCATCACGCTCAACTTGGCGCGGAACAACACTCGTCCAGTGCCGGCGCGCGCAATTGCCGAAGAGGAAGACCTCCCGCCCGATTACACTGAGCAGATCTGCTTGCGGCTGAGACGGGCCGGCCTGGTGCAAAGCGCGAGGGGTGCGAAGGGTGGCTACATGCTAGCCAAGGACCCCGGAGCCATCACCATCCGAGATGTGATGACGGCTTGCGAGGGCACGACGTTCGCCCTCAACTGCGAAACGCACCCCGTGAATCCCGAGCGCTGCGGCCCAGAGGCGTCGTGCAGCATCCGCCCCGTGTGGCGGGCGCTCCGGCGTCGGATCGATAATCTCTTGGCCAGCGTTACCTTGGCGGACCTGCTGAAGGACGAATCGGAAGTCAACGAATTGGTCGAGCTCGGGTCGGGCCATTGACCCCGGTCAAGTACTCGTGTCGCCAACCCGGCCGGTGGTCGGGTTTTTTGCTTTCGGGAAGGAAACGGTCTCGATGAAGCGCGATTATTGGCACCATCCGGCGATGGGCGACGAGACCCTCCCGCCGCTGTCCCACGACGAGGTTCTCCGCTACTCCCGTCACCTCCTCCTCCCGGAGGTCGGGGTCGATGGTCAGCGCAAGCTCAAAGCAGCCCGGGTGCTGCTGGTCGGCGCCGGCGGCCTGGGCTCGCCGCTGGCCCTCTATTTGGCCGCGGCCGGCGTAGGAACACTCGGCCTGGTGGATTTCGATGCCGTCGACGTATCCAATTTGCAGCGACAGATCCTCCACGGCAGCTCGGCGATCGGGCGACCGAAGCTCAAGAGTGCCAAGTCCAGGCTCAAGGATCTGAACCCCAATGTTCGGGTCGAACTAATCGCCGGAAAGCTCACCTCCGCCAACGCCCTGGACATCTTCCGCGATTTCGATCTCGTGGCCGATGGTTCAGACAACTTCCCAACTCGGTATCTGGTGAACGATGCCTGCGCGTTGCTCGGTAAGCCGAACGTGTACGGGGCCATTTTTCGCTTCGAGGGGCAGGCCTCGGTGTTCCACGCGGCCCGGGGG
>JABDII010000423.1 GCA_013003805.1 Gemmatimonadales bacterium | reverse complement strand
ACCGTACACTCCGCGAAGAGCTCGCGGAACCGCTCGCTCAGTGGCTCGTCTTCGGAGTGGATGCCCAGATAGCCGTCGCCGATATGATACCAATCGGGGAGGCCCGAAAGGGGCCTCCCCGACACTTGCTCCCGCGATGCAATCGACTGGCTAAACCACAATGGAACTCGGTCTGACGCGGCCTCCCGATCGGGCTGGCTCTGCGAGACCTCCTGGGCGGTCCGAAAGTCGGATTCCGCCCCTAGGCCCACCAGGACGCGCCGGCGCTCGTAATCTGGAACGCCTTGAGGACCTCAGCTTCGTCCATGACTTTGACGTCGGGGGCAACGTAACGCCGCCGAGTCGACTCTGCCTGCATCTTCTGTTCGGCCATGCTCTGGACTCCGTCGATAGGGGGAAATCGAATTAGCTAATGTAAGACGAAGTCCCGCCGCGCGCCAGCACCGGGGCGACATCTATCACTATATGTCAAGAAACGATACAACGCTTGAACGGATCGGGTCAGGGTGCTTCGGCCACCAACTCCAGGCGCTGGAACTCGTCCAGGACCCGCTCGACGTCCTGTTTCGCCGTAGCTAAGTCTGCTCCTTCAAAAGACTTACAGAGCTCGTCCGCGAGCTCGTCCACCGTGCACGGGTTGGCCAGGCGGTCCCAGAGCACCGACGAGGTCTCATTCAGAACACAGAATTGCTTGCTCGACGGGTTCAGGAGAATCATCTCCTCCAGCATCGGCGATCCCTCGATGTCGGGATTGCGCCGGTAACGAATACTCACCTGAGGCTCCTTGGTCGGGACAGTTGCGGGGAATTTGTAAGGGCTTGGCCTGAGGACGTCAAGACGGAGTGCGCCCCTTCAGCCGATCTCCTGGATTGGACGGGGGCGCTTCGGCAGGCCGCCGGACCAAGAGCTGGAAGGGAACCACCAACTGCTTGGGCAGTGACTCGGGCATTTCAAATCCGGTGACACCGTACCGCTTCGGCCGCTCCGCGTGGCTCGCGGCGGTGCCGAAGATGTAATCCCAGACGCTGAGCATCTGCCCCAGGTTCTTGTTGAGATCATTCGGGTCTGACGAATGATGCACCGAGTGGAAGATCGGACTTACCAGGACGCGATACAGCGGGCCAAATCGCCAGTTGAGCTCCGCGTGGTGGAGCGCCTGAAGCGATGTCAGTACCACGTAGAGCGGGACCCAGGTGCGGGTCGGGAGTCCCAATACCCAAACGAATACTGCAAATATCGCAACATCGAGTAACAAACGATCGAGTGGGTGCCGGCGGTACTGGGTCAGTGTTGTGAGCTGTTCCTGTGAGTGATGTACACTATGAAAAGCCCAGAGAAAGGGGACACTGTGCTGCAACCGGTGGACCCAATAGAGCAGGAAGTCTCCGGCGACCCAAAACACCAACATCGCAATCCACATCGGGGCGGATGCCAGGGCATCGAACTTGAGGAAGCCGAGCTCGGACTCGAATGCGTTCGCGACAAACGCGAAAATGAGAATGTGGTAGAAGGCGCCGCGGTAGAAGAGGCTGTATATCACGTCGTTGAAGAAGTTCTTCGTCTTGTATCGCGCCAGGTCCGCACCGGTCCGGCCCTCGATGATCATGATGATGACCAGGAACGGTAGCAGCAACAGCGCCGCCTTGAGGGTGGACATCGCGAGCTCCTCGAGGCGTATCAATTCGGCGAACCGTGCCAGCGCGTCCATCAGTGATCGTTATCTCCCTTAGGCCGGTTGGGAATGCACTTCGTCCTCGCGAACCGAGTAATCATGTGCACCGTGTCCTGTCAACCTGAGCGAGGCTCAGTCGAACTGCGCCTCGAAATGCTCGGCCCACGCGGCAAGGCCTACGAGGCGCCATACCAAGAGACTGTTCCGGAGCGGTTCGCCCGGACCGAACCGGCTCAGGAAGGTGGTGAGGGGTTCGCCCGACCGGACCGCCGCGACCAGCCGTTCGACGGTTCGCGAGTCCACAGCGGGAATCGTACCAGCCTCTTCTAACAATCGCGGTAGTCCGGGGATGAGTGGTATCCAGGCTTGAATAGGAACCGCAAAGCCCACCTTGTCGCGGCGGTCGAGCACCGCATCCGGCACGATCCCGCGCATGGCGGCTCGAAACACCGCCTTGCTGGTGCCGGACGAGTCGACCAGATAGTCGGTTGGGAGCGCGAGGATAAACTCTGCCAGTTTCGTCGTTAAGAACGGAAGCCGGCCTTCGACCGAGAACGCCATGGAATTCCGGTCCTCGTAGCGGAGTAGGGTGGGGAGGCTCTTCTCGTGGACCGAATGCCACAGCGCGTGCCGGATGCCCTGTTTACCGACACCCGCCCACCACAGGTCCCGGCTGGGGATGCCGTGATTGCGGCACCACGCCCGGTCTATCCAGGGGCGGTAGGCCTTCCCCAATAACTTGACCACGCCGCCCACCGTGCCCGCTGGAAGGGCCATGGCCAACCCCTTGAACGCCGTGCGGCTCGTGGAAGGATCCCAGGGCTCGCGTGACGCCGAAGTATCGCGGAGGAAACGAATCACTGGTCCGATCTGTCCGCGCCACACATGTTCCGCCACCCGGGCGGCCCAGAGGTAGCGGTACCCACCGAGCAGCTCGTCCGCGCCCTGTCCGTTCAGCACGACCCGAACGCCGGCCTCACTGGCGCGCCGGAACACGCGGTTCTGCGCGTAGATGGCGATGGTCCCGAAAGGCTCGTCCTGCAACTCGATGAGCTGGTCGAAATCCCGGACCCATTCTCCCGGCTCGAGGTGAACCTTGTTGGGAATCGCTCCCGATGCCTCATTCACCACATCGATCCAGTGCTCTTCGCTGATGGTCCCTTCTCCGCCGATGTAGCTGAAGGTGTGAATGTCGAGTTGGGGGCCGCCGATCTCTCGCATAGCCATGACGATGGCAGACGAATCGAGCCCTCCCGAAAGATTCGTCCCGACCCGCACGTCGCTCCGAAGATGAAGCATGACGCTTTCCATGAAGAGATCGCGGAGCTGGGCGGCCGCCTCGGTGCGCGACAGGGCCGACTCGTTCTCCAGGTCCGGCTCCCAGTAGCACACCGGGTCGGTCAGCCGTGGTGCGTCGAGCGGGACCTCCGCATAGTGGGCCGCCGGGAGGGACCGAATGCTGGCGAAGAGCGTAGCGTCCCCGAAATCCGTTATGCCGCGATCGAGGTAATCGTAGAGTCGTAGTGGATCAATCCGTCGGCTGATGCCGGGAAGCTCGAGCAGGGCCGAAATCTCCGAGGCCAGGACAAACTGCCCGTCGCGTTCGGTGTAAAAGAAGGGTTTCATCCCGAAGGGATCCCGGGCGAGAAACAAGCGGCGGCGCTGCCGATCGAGGACGGCAAAGGCAAACATCCCGATCAGCTTGGCGAGACAGGCGGCACCCCATTCCGCGTAGGCGGCGAGCAACACCTCGGTGTCCGACCGGGACCGGAACCGATGCCCCAGTGCTTCGAGTTCATTTCGAAGCTCGAGGTAGTTGTAGATCTCCCCGTTTAGAATGATGGCGTACCGGCCGTCGGCGGTGAGCATCGGTTGATGCCCCGCCGAGGAGGTGTCGATGATGGCGAGGCGACGGTGCCCGAAGACGACAGTGGCAGGAGCGGCCGCCGATCCGTTGCTGGAATCCCGTCCAGCGTCGGGGAGGGGCGTGCGTCGCCCTTCCCGATCGAGGGTGAAACCGCCGCTGGTTCCAGGGCCGTCGACCAGGAGCCCCGCATCGTCCGGGCCGCGATGCGCCAGCCGTCCGAGGAGACGCTTGACCGTCCCCAGCGCGTCCGTGCTCTCACCGCGACCGACATACCCAACGATTCCGCACATGGGGGAGGAAAGTAGCTAGGGAGTAGGGAGGCCTGCAGCCAACAGCTAGCAGCCAACAGCTAACAGCCAACAGCTAACAGCTAACAGC
>JABDII010000418.1 GCA_013003805.1 Gemmatimonadales bacterium | reverse complement strand
CTGGGCACGGGGGCGAATCCAATCCGCGGGAAAAACCGTAAGGCATTGCAACATAACACAATACGCCGCAGGCCTCGGTCGCCTCAGGGAATGACACCATGGGAGTGTCGACGGCGAGCCACAGCGCCTCGGGCCGCTCCCGCCACACTATCCGAGCTCGACACCGGGTCCGGGTCGCCTAGGTGCGATCGACATCGGGCAACCAGAATCTCGGGTGAAGGCCCTTATCTGAGGTCCGATGCTGGAATCGGACCGCGGAGCAATCGAAACGGTCCCCCGGTTACGCTTGGCCCCGCGACCACCCAAATCTGCCGATCAGGGTACCGCCGTAGGATCGAGTCTCGCACCTCCGGGTCCCGATCCCAGACATAGAGTGGCTGGTTGGCATTCCAATCGGGCGGATTGTACGCTGCTGCTGAATGGTAATCGGGCCACTTCGCTCCCTGAATGAGTACCAGGCTGCGTCCAAAATCGGTCTCTCGCGCCAGCGACCGGATGTCTGGTCGCATGCCCCGATAATGATGGTACTTATCGATCGCGCGCCAAGGAACGAACGTCACTATGGCCAGGAAGCAGAGCGAGAGAATCCCTAGCGTTACTCGGTTGTGCGACGACTGTGCGCTAAGAAGGTCGGCCAGAATCATTGCCCCTCTGGCGGTCAAGCCGATGCATGGGACGAGAATGAGATACCAATAGCGTGCCCCGAAATCTGGTCCCCCACTGAACCAGTAGAGCGTATGGATTCCGATGACGGCAAGCCCGCTGGCCACGAGCACGCGATCGCTCTGCCGCATTCTCATGGAGAAAACCGCAAGGAAGGCGAGGAGAAGCGATCCGCAACTCCATCCGAGAAGTTCGATGTTCGTGGCGAAGAGATTGAGGTTGGAGTTGACTAGTACATCGATGAGCCCATGACCGGGGAAAGGGTCTAATCCGGTCCAGCCGAACCCTCGCTCGGGGCCGAAGCCCAGGGCGTTCGCTTTCGGCCCATAGTAGGCGGTGAAGTACTGCATGATGGGGAATGTCGTTGCCTCACCAGTGAGGAGCCTGTTGTAGGGCAGGTTCCCAAGCCCGACTGTGATCGCGACTGCGACCATTCCGAAGATCGCCCGGAACGACAAGCGCTTCCCTCCGAGACCCAGACTCCAGAGGCCCATCAACCCAGCGACGACCAGCGCGTCCAGGGGACGTACCAGGCTCGTAACGCCGATTGCTCCGCCCGCCAGGCATGCCCACACCGCCCGCCCTGATCTTCGGGTGGCCACGATTCCCAAGGCGGCCACGAGTGCGCACGTGAGTGTGAACGTGTGAGTCATGAAGCTCATGGCCAAGAAGATGCTCCACGGTGAGCACACCAGTAGGAGAACTCCGAGGCGGGCCAATCGCCGATCGTAGAGTTCCTGCAAGAGCAGGTAGACCATGAGGACATTGAGCGCGGCAAATAGGGGGTTGATGATCCACGGAGCCCCGATGAGCACGCCTAGGGTCAACGCTGCCGGCCAACCAGGTGGAAGGATCGAGTAGACCTTGTCCGCGCCGAAAAAGAGCATTTCGACGCTGACCGCCTCCGGAACGGGCGGGAGGGGAAGCCAGAGCATTCCCTTGGCGAAATAGCCTGCCTGGATCAGATACCCAACCTCATCGGGTATGTGGGGGTGCCGCTCGTACGAGACAATGGCAAGCGTCAGGCTCAATGCGAGCGTCCAGGCGGCTGCGAGGATGGCAAACCGATCGGTGCGCAGCCTCTCTACCGTCGCCGACTCGGAGTCGAGGCCGAGGCGGCACAGCCGTGCCATGCCGCCGGAGCTCAGGGCCGACTCGGGTATTGCCCAGACCGCAACGATGATGGTTGCGAGGTTCAGAGTCTGGAGGAAGGTCGCAAACAGCAGCTCGCCACCATAGGCCAGAACCGAACGTGAGAGGGTCGCACTGGACAGCACAAAAAGAGCCCCGATCACGAGGACTTGCCAAACGCGAAAGTGCCGCGTGACCCATCGACCAATCCCGGTCCATCTGTGATACAAGGCGGACAACACCAGTGCGGTTTGAACGGCCAGCCACCCGAGGAGAGGTCCGCGCAACTCCGGGAGTGGTGGCGAGGACCCCAAGTGCTGATACGCTACATTGGTGCCGGCGCGGACGAATTGCAGTGCCACCGCCTGCCCAAGAAGGCCGACGGCGACCCACAGGCCGGCCTTCTTGTATTGGCCAGCCCACGTGGCGGCGACGACACTGAGGCTCGCCGCCACGGCGATGGGCAACAGCGCCGTGGTCGTCAGCGCTCCTTCGGCGTCGCGGAGCAGCGGAGCAGCGAGTGCCCACCAGAAGGCGAAGAGTGCTCCGGCCCACAGCGCAACCCTCGTGGCGACGACTGCCACGCGGGGCTCTCGCTTACTCGGCATCAGATGGAGACTCCGCCGCTTCCCGTTTCATCCCTGAGCGTTCGGCTGGGGGGTCCTTCGGGGTGTTCACGAGTCCTCGAGACCCGCCATTTAGCGCGTCGCGGATGGCTAGAGTCCGCACGATCTCGGTCAGATCGGAATTGAGCCGGCGAACCTTGTGGTAGAAGTAGACCAGGGCGACGAGGAACGAGAGTGCGAGGACATAGAGCACCAGGTCGGCTCCACGGCCGATTCCAAGGAGCCGTGCCACGGTGTTGGTGACTTCCGGCTGGAGGATGGTGATCCCGGCTGCCAGCCAGATTGCAGCGGTGAGCGCGGCGACCCAGCGGTGCCCCTTCCCTCGGAGGAACTTCACCGCGCTCCGGAGGAAAAGCAGCGCGGCGAGTGGCACGGCTATCAATTGAAACACAATCATAGACGGAGCCTCTCAATCAAGACCTGGGCCGCGATGCGCAGTGCGTTCCATGACGTCTGTCCCTTCGCGAGGGTATGCGAGGAATATCGGATCGTGACGGGGACTTCTAGGTACCGCCAGCGATGGCGCACAACCTGATCCAGAATCTCTGACGCGTGGGCCATGCGATCCATGGTGATATGGAGAGAGTCTGCGGCCTCACGGGTGAAAGCGCGGATTCCGTTGTGGACGTCGGTCACGCGAATGCGGGATGCCAGGCGAGTGAAGATGATGCCTGCTTTGAGGACCAGCCGTCGTCCGAGGGGCATGTTGACAGTGCGTCCCAGGAATCGAGACCCTAGGGCCACATCGCACTTGCCGGCGAGAATCGGCCTGACGAGAGCCTCGATGTCGGCCGGGTCGTGCTGGCCGTCGGAGTCGAAGGTGACGATGATACCTGCCTGGTGGAGTAGTGCGAAACGGATTCCCGTCTGCAGTGCTGCACCTTGACCGCGATTGATGTGATGGCGGAGGAGAAAGATGTTCGTTCCCGCTAGCTCGCCCGTGGTGTCGTCGTTGGAGCCATCATCGACGACGACGACGAACGGGTACTGGGACACGAGACTGTCTATCACCCCTCGAATCGTGCTCGCCTCGTTGAACGCAGGGACGACGATGAAGACGCGGGGCGAAGAGGTCGCGGCAGGTCCTTCGGTCATTCAGCCACCGTGCTCGAAGGTGCCGCCCTTGAGGAGTCGCCCTCTGGCAGGTCGGCTTGGAACACGACGATCTCGGCCAGGTAGTTGCGGGACCGATTGCCGATCAGCCGATCGACCACGACATATTCCGGCATCACGTAGCCTTCGGAGAATCGTGCCACTTCTCGATATCCCGACGTTCCGCGGAACACCGCCTGCATCGACTCAACCCAGTCCTGCCCAAAACTGTCGAAGATGTTGCGTGACTCTTCTGGAAAGCTGTCTCGGAGAGCCATACCGCGTAGGTAGTGGTTGGCGTCCTTCATGTCGATGACCAAAGTGACGGGCGTGCCCTTGATGGGATATCGCAGGGACTCGTAGTCCGCGAGATCTGCTCCGCGCCACCACAGCGTCGAGCCTGGAGGGACGTTGTTCAAGATCCAGGTGGCGGCCTCGTTTCGGGGATCGCTGATGAATCTGCGCTCGCCGTCGTAGACGAACGCGGCGAGGTACAGGAAGAAGGGAACCATCAGGAGGCTTGGGTGGATGCCGCGCTGCTTCAACCGATCGCCAATCCTGACCAGGCTCCACCCTGCGGCCATCGCAAGCCACGGGATGAGGAGCAGCAAGTGCCGTGGGAAATGATCGAGCCTGAAGGCGACGAAATAGGCATGAATCGCGAGGGGGAGAACGGCGACAGGAGGATTGCGGGGAGGCGCGGCCGGTTCTCCGGAGCCAGCGCTCGTCGGGCGAGCGCGAGCCCGCCGAGGAGGCCAAGGACGGCAATGGGGAGGCTCACGATGCTGGGGAGCTCCACGATGTACAACAGAATACCGGTAAGACGGCTGTACACGTAGGGGTCGCCGATGCCGCTGCGTAACGTCCGATACAGCTCATGCGGGGTATACGAAGCGAAGTTGATGACGACAAATCCCGTCAGAAAGAACACAGCCGTATGGGCGACTCGAACGAGCCTCGGCCGGCGTAGGAGAACAATCAGCGCAAGAGTCGGCAAACCGGCAATGACGAGCTTCATACCGAAGGC
>JABDII010000407.1 GCA_013003805.1 Gemmatimonadales bacterium | reverse complement strand
CCCCCGTACTCACCGGCTCTCCGTCGACACCGTACGCGTCGAGCAGGTGGCAGGTGTTGCACGATTGACTCCCGTCGGCCGAAAGCTGCTTCTCGTAGTACAACCGCCAGCCGAGTTCGATCTTGGCCGGCGTCGCCGGGTTGGTCTCCGAAGGCACCGATTCCGGGAGCGGAGCAAACGCGGCGAGCTGTGCCGAGTCGATGGTGATCGCATCTTGGCGCTGGCACGCGAAGGAAAAACACACCAGCACTGCCGCGGCGAAGTACCGCATGGGGAAATCCTCTCTCTGATGGGACGCCCCATGATGCCGTGGACGCTATGAAATGAGGTTGAATGTTCTCTGAGAATCGAGGGAACGATGAGTGAACCAACGACCTACTATCAGCTAACAGTCCTATCGCAATTCCCGGCTCCCCCATTTGAGCTATCCCGTACCGGCCCCTAGCTTAGCGGCAGGTCGTCGGATCCTCGGCTGTTGCCCCGGCCCGCCCGGCGACGTTCTGAAACAGGAGGTCCACCATGAATCACTCACTGACACGCAGATCTCTCACCCTCGGCGCGGCACTCGGCCTGGTGCTTGGGTCCGCTCCGGCTACAGCGCAAAAGGCCCAGCACGCCACCCTCGCCAAACGGATCGTCACCACCTCGGTCAACATCCAGCCGGGTGACGTGGTGGTGGTTGCCGGCGGCAAGCACAACATCGACATGATGGAGGCGTTGGCCGTCGAGGCCACCATGGCGGGAGGGTTGGTCACGATGTTCCTCAATTCGGACCGGGTCACCCGAACCAGCGTTGCCAAGGCCGACCCGAAGTATCTGGACCTCGTGCCCACCTACTTCGCCAACTGGCTCGAGGATGTCGACGTCTGGATCGGGCTCCCGGGCGTCGAGGATCCCAAGGCGATCTTTGCCGACGTGCCGGAAGATCGCATGGCTCGGTCGGGGAAGGCTGCGCAAGTGATCTTCGACATGATCAACGACTCCGGCTTGCGTGGGACCTTCATCGCCTATCCCTCGAAGCAGGAGGCTGCCGAGAACCAGTTGGATTTCGCCACACTGGAAGGAATGCACTGGAAGGCGCTGAACGCCGATTACCAGAAGATCTCGGCGCACGGGGCCGTGCTCAAGCGTATGCTCGAGGGGGCAAACGAAGTCCGCGTCACGTCGCCGGCGGGCACCGACATCCAGTTCTCGGTCGGCGATCGCAAGGTGTTTTTGGACGATGGTATCGTGACCGCGGAGGACGCCAAGCAGGCGATGTTCCTCACGCGGTGGGCTTCACTTCCCGGTGGGGCCGTGTTCACTGCACCGCTCGAGACGTCGGCCAATGGCCAGGTCGTGGTTCCCAAGACCCGCTGCCGGTACCAACCCATGACCGGGGCCACCTATGAATTCACCAACGGCAAGGTCACCAAGTTCGAGGCCGCAGCCGGAGGTGAGTGCTATCAGGAGACGATGGCGCCATACACCGGCCCCAAGGAAATGTTCGCCTCGCTTCAGATTGGCCTCAACCCAGGCCTCGAGGTGATCGAAGAAGGTGGAGACTACCGTCCTGGTAATGCGGCCGGCATGGTCTGGCTGGCGATCGGCGACAACGCCCTCTTGGGCGGAGCCAACGCGGTGGGGGGACAGGGGGGCTTCGGCATCCCGGTCACCAACGCCACGGTGGAGATCGACGGGAAGGTAGTGGTACGGAACGGTGAGCTCACCACTGCCGTCATGGCCGAGCAGTAACAAGACGCTTGGCTGGAGGAATGAAACGGCCCCCGGAATCGGGGGTCGTTTTCCAAGCGGGCTGCAGCCAGCTATCAGCTAACAGCAATCGGTCCTTGGTAGGTTCGCCATCGCCGCAGGACTGATAGCTGATAGCCGAAAGCTCTCGACCTACTTTCCTACCCACCACCGACCTACGGATACAACCTCCGACTCACCCACACGTCTGCCTGCTTCTCAAACTCCAACCGGTCGTGCAGCCGGTTGAGCCGGCCCTGCCAGAACTCGATCCGCTCCGGCACGAGGCGGTAGCCGCCCCAGAAGGGTGGCAGCGGCACGTCGCCGCCTTTGAACCTGTCTTCGTACTCCTTGACGCGGGCCTCGAGCACACCCCGGTCCTCGAGTTCCGAACTCTGCTGTGAGGCCCAGGCGCCGATCTGAGCACCGCGCGGTCGGGTCCTGAAGTATGCCTCCGATTCTTCGGTGGGGAGCCGAGCGACGGACCCCTCGTTTCTGATCTGCCGTTGGAGCACAGCCCAGTGCATCACCAGTGCCGCCTGGGCGTTCTCGGCGAGTTCC
>JABDII010000400.1 GCA_013003805.1 Gemmatimonadales bacterium | reverse complement strand
TCGGCGTCCAGGGCCAGGTCGTCCTCGATCGCGGATACGGGATGCAGGTATGGGCGAAGCCGATGGCCGACGGATCGGTGGCCGTGGCCCTGTTCAACCAGCGAGACAGTGAAATGGGAGGGTCGGTCTCGTGGCACGAGATCGGTCTGGATCCGGGGCCCGCGACGGTGCGGGACCTGTGGCTGCATGAAGACACTCGGCACATGGACGACGGGAGCTACGCGACGAGGCTTCAACGAGACGTGCCGGGACACGGGGTGGTCATGCTGCGGGTGACGCCTCAGGAATCTGGTTGAAGCGGAAGAGTCACCCTGAGAAGGAGTCCGCCGGTCGGGCGGTTGGAGGCCCGCACCTCTCCGCCGTGTACCTCCGCGACCGCCCGGACGATCGACAGGCCGAGCCCGGTTCCCTCTGCCGAGTGTGCATCATCCGTGCGCGAGAAACGATCGAAGGTCCGATCAATCTGGTCCTCAGGTATGCCCGGACCGGAGTCTGCCACGTTCAGCAGGAGCCGTTGATCGGACACCGTCGCCCCCACCTCGATCCTGCCACCCGGCCGGGAGAACTTCACCGCGTTGTCGAGGAGGTTCCAGATCATCTGATCGATGAGCTTGGCGTCAAACACGCCCGTTGCCGCTGGCTGAAGGTCAACGGACATCTCCAACTGCTTCTCCGAGATTCTGGTCTCGAGCCGACCGACCGCGAAACGAATTCGCTCACCCACGTCGACGGCCTCGAGGCGCAACTTCATGACACCCGAATCGGATCGGGCCAGAGTCAGAAGGTCGTCGGTCAGCTCACTGAGCCGGACCGACTCCTCCAGCGAGCTATGGATGACCCGTCGGTACTCTTCCGGGCTGCGGTCTCGCCGCAAAGCGAGCTCCAACTCTCCTCTGAGGGCCGTCAGCGGCGATCGCAGTTCGTGGCTCGCATCTGCGGTGAACCGCTTCTGCCCCTCAAACGCATCGTCAATTCGGCTCAGCATCGTATTCAGGACCTGGACCAGGCTCGCGAACTCTCTTGTTTCGGCATAAGCGCTGATGCGCGCGCCCTGTCTATCTCCGGTGATCCCCTCTGCCTGTGCGATGATTTCGTTGACCGGACGGACCGTCTTTCCCGCCAGCCACCAGCTACCCAGAAAGGACCCTACCGAAACGAGGAGTACGATTCCGCTCAGGAAGAACCCTGCGCTTCGCATCGTACGGTCGCGTGCCGACAGAGGCGCGGCGACCTGGATGATGTGTCGCTCATGGCTCTCACCGAGACGGCCAAGGGGATAGAAGACAGAGCGCACGTGCTGATCGCCTAGGCGTCCCTCGCTCCATGCGAATTCGCCTGAGGCGGCCTGAATCAGAGCGACCGAATCCACCGGAAGGTCGATCGTCAAGTATTGACTGCGGAGGAGACTCTCTCCGGATTCACTCCATATCTGGGCGTAGCGATTGAAGTCACCGAGTGAAACTGCTTCCTCGGCAGTCACATCCCACTCGTGGAAGCGCATCTCTCCGCTCGGGTCGTCCGTCACGGATGAGGCCTGGATGGATGCGACGCTGAGAAGGCTGGCGTTGATCTGCCTGTCCAACGCTTCTCGCAGAACGAGGTAGCCTATCGCTGCGACGAGCAAGATTCCTAGAGCCACGGCCGCCGCGTACCTGGAGGCCAGTTCGAAGCGAAGTGACTTCCTCATTCGGGGGTCTCGGAGTTCAACATGTAGCCGACGCCCCGAACCGTGTGCAGTACCGGTGGTCTCTGATCCGACTGCAGTTTCTTTCGCAGGTTCGCCATGTGGACATCAACCACGTTACTCATTGGATCGAACTGCAGGTCCCACACCTTCTCGAGCAGCTCCGTACGACGAACCACTTGCTCCGGATTCAGCATGAAGTACTCCAGGAGCTGGTACTCCTTTGGAGTGAGATCCAATCGTATGCGGCCCCGCGATGCGACATGGCGGAGCCGATCGAGCTCGATATCAGCGTACATAAGTCGGTCCGTACGCCGCGCCCCGCCTCTCCTGAGTAGCGCCCTGATGCGGGCCAGGAGCTCTTCGAACGTAAAGGGTTTGGTTAGATAGTCGTCGGCTCCGAGGTCGAGGCCACGCACTACATCCTCCGTGGCATCCATGGCGGTCAGAAGCAGCACAGGCACCCTCTTGCCCTGTTTCCTCAGCTCGTGAACGATCTCGAGCCCTGTCTTTCCGGGCAGCATGACGTCCAGCAACACCACGTCGTAGTCGTAGACATGCGCCTTCAAGGCCCCATCGACGCCGTCATAGGCGACGTCAACGGCATACCCTTCCTCGCGCAGCCCCTTCTCGACGAAGCTCGCGACCTTCTTGTTGTCCTCGACCAGGAGGATCTTCATGGTGCTGCCTCGCCGGGAAACGCAGGGTCGCCTGTTCTTAAGATATCTTAATCTACTACTCCGATCACGACGACCAGAGTAGTGAAGATTTCTTAATGTCGATCTAATCCTCATTTCAGGGCTTCCACGTCACATTGGTCTCCGAGATTGACCCGTGTGGCATCATCGGTGGAGATCAAGTGCGTCTGCAACAAGTACATATCGTCGTGTCGCTAGTCTTCGCGGGTCTGCTTCCGGTGCAGGCTACAGCGCAAGCACAGGACACCCTTCGCATGTCAGACGTCGTCGCGGAGGCTCGGCGAGCCAATCCGATGCTCCAGGCGGCGCGCTATCAGGCGGACGCAGTCGGCGAGCGCGGCTCGCAAGCCGGAGCACTTCCAGACCCCGTGCTGTCGCTCGGCCTGCGGAACAGGCCGCTCGATGACTTTGGCACGGAAAATCCGATGACCATGAACTGGATCGGGCTGTCGCAGAGCTTTCCGTGGCCAGGAAACCAGGGCTTCGGCCAGCAGAGACAGGAGCACTTCGCGCGCGCTGCCGACCTCGACGCGGACGAGATGGAAGCCGCACTCGTCGCCCGGGGAAAGGAAGTCTACTTCCAGCTGGCCTTCATGGATCGGGCGCTCCACATCATGGCCTCGACCCGGGAACTCCTTCGGGATTTTCTCGAAGTCACATCAGCCCGGTACGCCGTGGGGACGGGCCTGCAGCAGGACATCCTGCAGGCCCAGGTCGCCATCGCGCAGATGACCGCCGACATCACGATCGTGGAGCAGAACCGGATAGCCATGGCGGCTCGACTGAACAGCCTGATGGGTCGGCCGGCCACGGTGCCCGTCGGCGCGCTGGAGCTTCCGGATCCTGTCGGCTTGCTTCCAGCCGTGGACTCCTTGATGGCTGCGGCTGCGGTCAATCGTCCTGCGATCAGAGCTGCGCGTGAGCGCGCGCTTGCCGCCGAGGCTGGCTACCGGGCCGCCGAGCGCGATGCCTATCC
>JABDII010000389.1 GCA_013003805.1 Gemmatimonadales bacterium | reverse complement strand
TCCACGGATGGGCCGTCAACCACCACTACTGGGACGGCGATATCGAGGCCTTGGCCGATCACTACACAGTGATCCGGTACGACCGGAGAGGGTTCGGTGACGCGGGTGGCAAGCCCGACCCCACGGCGGATGCCGCCGATCTGGCGGGATTGCTGGAGCACCTTGGCCACACGCGCGCGCACGTGATGGGACATTCGCAGGGAGCGAGCGTGGCGCTCACCTTCGCCGTACGTTACCCCCAGATGGTCCGCGGATTGGTGCTGTTCGGGCCCGGTCCCGCGCTGGCCGACTTTCCGCTTCCTCCCAGCGAGAAGGCCCCTCCGATTCCGCAATGGATAGCGTTGGGAACGGAGCACGGTGTGGATTCCATTCGCGCCGCGGTCGCCCGCTGGGCAACGGAGTCGTTTGGCGACGTCCCTCCATCCCGGGACGCCATGGAGCGGCTGTGGCACCTGCTCCGGACGTATTCGGGCGCTGATCTCCTGGATCCGGCACCCCCGCTCAACCTGGCGCCGATTCCCCGGGTGGACGAGTTGCTCTCGGTCACCGCACCGACGCTGGTCATCCGCGGCGACCAGGAGATGGCGATGATCCGTCTCGTGGCCGAGGTGCTGGCGTACGGCATCCCCGGGGCGCAGAACGCCGTCGTGGCCGGGGGTGGGCACACGGTGAATTGGTCCGAACCTGAGCGGTTCGCGGCGGAGGTGCTGCGGTTCCTGCGAACGGTTGACCGCTCAGGAGAAGTACAGCCACACTAGGCCGACACACGCCACGAGCAGCACGCTCAACAACACATCGGTCCGCCGCCACCTGGGTGGATGCGCTTCGTCCCGAGTGCGGGACACCGTCGCGAAGGTCAACCCAGCCAACTTCTCCTCGGGGGGCGGTGCGGTGAACAGGCTCACCAGCACCAACACGACCGTGCAGAACGCGAACAAGAAGACGGCGAAGTGCAGGAAGTTTATGTCGGCGAACGTGAACAAGAGCCCCCCACCGTCGAGACTCGCTTTGTTGAGCTCGGCCACCAGCCGGCCCATCCCCAGGACGAACCCGCTCACGAGCGCCGCCATCGCGCCCTGAGCGTTCACCCGCCGCCACGTTATCCCCAGCAGGAACACGGCCGCGATGGGCGGCGAGATGTAGGCCTGCACACTCTGGAGGTACTGGTAGAGCTGCCCAGAGATGAGTTTCATGAGGGGGATCCAGGCCAGTCCGAACCCCACCAACACCGCTGTGGTGACCTGACCGACCAACACCAACCGCCGCTCCGATGCATCCGGCCGGAGCTTCTTGTACACGTCCCAGGTTACCAGCGTCGAGGTCGAGTTGAACACCGACGACAGCGAACTCATCAACGCGGCCAGCAGACCAGCCACCACCAGGCCGCGTAGACCTGCCGGGAGCAAGACCCCGATCAACGTCGGCAGGGCCTGGTCGGGGGTTTCGAGCTGCAGTTTCCCTTGCTGCGACAACGCGTAGGCGATGACCCCAGGGATCACGAACAGGAACAGCGGTAGCAGCTTCAAATATCCGCCGAACAGGGTTCCGCGCCGCGCCTGATCCTGATCGTGCGCCGCCAGCACACGCTGCACGATGAATTGGTCCGTGCACCAGTACCACACGCCGAGGATCGGCGCACCGAACAGAATCCCGGTCCACGGGAAGTCCGGATCCGCCATGGGCTTCCAAAGTGTGAGGAAGGTCGGCCCGACCGTGTCCGTCATGGCGCTCCAGCCGCCGAGGGCGTTGAGACCCAGCACCGTGACGGCGACCGCTCCTCCGATCAGCACGAACATCTGGAGCAGGTCGGTATACAAGACGACACGCAGGCCCCCGATGATCGTGTAGACCCCCGTAATGACCACCACGACCAAGGCACCGGTCCAGAAATCGATCCCCATGAGCGCCTCGAACACGATACCGCCTGCGGCGATCGTCACCGAGATCTTGGTAAGGACATAGCCGACGATCGAGATCACGGCGAGGTACCAGCGCGCGCCCTCGGAATAGCGACGCTCCAAAAACTCCGGCATCGTGAACACGCCGCTCGACAGGTAGAACGGGACGAACACCCAGCCGAGCAGCAACAGGATCAGCGAAGCGAGGATCTCGAACTGGCCCACCGCGACACCGCTGGCTGCGCCCGTTCCCGCCAGTCCGACCAAGTGTTCCGACCCGATATTGGAGGCGAAGAGCGAGCCGCCAATGAGGAACCAGCCGGCATCGCGCCCGGCCAGGAAATAGTCGGTGGAGGTGCCGCGCTTGGCCCGCTCACGCAGCGTCACCCAGATGGCTACTCCGAACACCAGCAAGAAGTAGACGACGATGATCGCCCAGTCCGCTCCGCCGAGTAGGCTCATGCCGATGTCCTGTCTGAGGTGGTCCGGTTGATCGTTATCGTACTGGCCGGATCCGGACGGCCTGACCGCCTCCGGGCGCGAGCCTCACGGTCAGCGTCGATCCCGCGTCCACCGGCTGCTCGGAGATAGTGATCGGCAGCGGGTTGTCAAGCCAGTGGGCGCCCTCGCCGTCAGCGTAGATCTCGGCGACGTAGCTCTGCCC
>JABDII010000384.1 GCA_013003805.1 Gemmatimonadales bacterium | reverse complement strand
CGGCAGAGCTGTTGGACGATACCGACTCCACCGGCGCCGTCATCCACCGTTACTTCTTCGCCCATCGCCTGCAAGTCCAGCTGTCGAAGCGGCTCACGCTCGGCCTGTGGGAGACAACGATCTTGGCAGGGCGCGATCGTAACTTCGACAGCCGCTACCGCAACCCGGTGACCCTCCTGCTCCTCGCCAACGAGTACGGCCTGGGAGATGATGGGAACATCATGCTCGGCCTCGACCTCGATTGGCAGGTTGGCCGCCGGACCAAGATCCAAGCCCAGCTGGCCATCGACGATATCGCGTATGACGACCGGAGCACGCCGGATCGAAACCCCGACCGGTGGGCGCTCACGCTCGCCGCGAATGGAGCGCTCGGGCGCCATGCCGGATGGCGCGCACTCTATACCCAGGCCTCGAGTCTCGCGTTTCGGACCCTTGACCCGTTCGAGAACTTCACTGATGCCGGGACCGGACTGGGCCGCAATTTTGCGGACAACGACCAGCTCTCACTCACGGTGTCATTTCCGGCGACCCCGACTTGGCTGCTCACACCTGAATTGACCGTGCTGCGGCAGGGCGAAGGAAGACTCACCGATCCCTACCCAACGGGCACCGCCCGGGGCGACACGCCCCAAATCTTTATCGGCGTCGTCGAGAAGACCTTCCGAGCCGCCTTGGGCGTGAGCGGTAGGCAGGGGCCTCTGGCGGTCTCCGCCAACCTGGGCCTCCACCACATTCGTGATGCGGGCAACGTGGACGGCCGCACCAAGACGGAGGTCGAGGGCCACATCCAATTCACGGTCGGGGTCAGCCGTCGTGGCGTGCTGCGATGAGGCGTCCCTCCATTCCCTCGTCTCCCATCCCGCGTGACCGCGTCGTCGCCCTGCTCGAGCGGATGCGCGAGAGTACGGTGGTGGTCTTGGGCGACATCATTCTCGATCAATACCTCATCGGCGACGCCGAGCGGCTGTCACCCGAGGCTCCCGTGCCAGTCTTGAAGGTCAAGGAGCGGCGCGGCGCGCTGGGCGGTGCCGCAAACGTGGCGGCAAACGTTGGCGCGATTGGAGCCACATGCTTCTTGATTGGAGCCATCGGGGATGACGCCGATGGACGCACCTTGCGGCAGGAGCTCGTCATGCAGCGGTTGAGCGATCGCTACATGATGGAAGTCGCCGGACGGACGACCACATCCAAGACCCGAGTCTTGGTCCGGAACCAGCAGATTGTTCGGATCGACGAAGAAGTCGAGACCCACCTCGACGAGGAGCAGCAGGAACGGCTGACGTCCATGCTCGCCGAGGTATTGGCCGCGGCCGATGCGTTGCTGATCGAAGACTACAACAAGGGCGTCCTTACTCCTGACGTCATCGCCACAGCGCTCCAAGCCGCGCGGCACCACGGGGTCCCGGTTGTGGTGGACCCCAAGTTCCGACATTTCTTTTCGTATGCGGGAGCCACCGTGTTCAAACCCAATCGCCCCGAGCTCGAGGCTGCACTCGGTGCCGCGGTGGATCTGGATCATCGAGAGGCGCTGCCGGCCGCTCTCGACCGCCTCGAGGTCGACAACCTCCTGCTCACACTGGGGTCGGACGGGATGATCCTGGTTACCCATGACGGCGCCATCACCCACATCCCGAGCATCGCGCGAGAGATCTACGATGTCTCGGGCGCGGGCGACACGGTGACGGCTTGGGTGGGAACGGCACTCGCGGCTGGAGCAAGTGTTCGAGAGGCCGCGCAGCTCGCGACGCACGCGGCAGGAGTCGAGGTCGGCAAAGCAGGGGTGGCGACCGTCACACCCGACGAAGTCGCGGCCTCACATGAGGCCATGTTCGATCGGATTGGGATGTTACGCCGGAAGGGTCTCCTCTGAGACTGACACGGCTCCTGACTACTTGATGCGGAACGGCTTGCTCACTGCACCGACCAGACCAGGCGCATCGGCGGCCAGCCGGTAAGCGTTTCCTTCATTATCCAGACTGAGATCCGGAAATACCGCCACACCATTGACCGCTGGCTGAGTAGTGGTTCCACTCAGGGTGCTGGCTCCAGGATTCGAGCCGATCGACATGGTGATCGACGTGGTCGCCGTATCCACCAGATTCCCGAAGCTATCCATGACTCCGACTTCCACTGCCGGAGTAATCACGTCGTCATCTTCCGTCGTCGATGGCTGGACCAAGAACTTCACCGCTACCGGAGAGCCCGGGGTGACGTCGAACGAGTTGCTCGTCACCGGTGTCCTGCCCGCGTTACCCGCCTCGAGCGTATATCCCCTTCCAGCGCTTTCGATACTCAGATCCGAGAATATCGCGACCCCTTGAACCGCCACCACCGTGGTCGTGCCATTCAATATCCCACCAGCCGGATTCGTCCCGATCGAGATGTCGATCGCCTCACTTGACGTGGTCACCGTATTGCCGAACGCATCCACGACGCTCACCTCGACCGCGGGGACGATCACCATCCCGGCTTCGGTGGACGTGGGCTGGACAGCGAAGGCGAAGCCCACGGCCACGCCAGGAGACACGGCAAAGGGAGCGCTGCTCACGGATGCGACGCCCGTCGCCGAGGCAACCAAGGTGTAGCCCGCCCGGGCTTGGTCAAGCGAAAGGTCAGGGAAGGTCGCAACCCCATCGACTGCCGAGACGACCAAGGTCCCCCCGAGCGTGCTACCCCCCGGGTTGGCACCGAGCGAGATCGTGACCGTGCTCGTGTCCCCTTGGATCCGGTTGCCAAGGGAATCCAGCACGGTGACCTCAACGGGGGGTGCGATGCTGGCGCCCGCCAAGACGTTTGAAGGCTGAACGGTGAACGCCAGCGCACTCGGGGCAGAGGTCGTGATGTTGAACGGGTTACTCACGGCCGGTGTACGCCCCGCACTGCCGGCCTCGAGGGTGTAACCCGCACCCACATTGTCAATGCTCAGATCCGAGAATATGGCGACACCCTGTGCGGCCACGACGGTGGTCGTGCCGCTCAGCGTCCCCCCACTCGGATTCGTACCGATTGTGATGTCGATTGGGTCGTTAGAGGTCGTGACCAGGTTCCGTTAGGCGTCCACGACCACCACCTCAACCGCCGGGGTAATCACCATCCCGGCCTCGGTGGAGGTGGGCTGGACGACGAAGGCAAAGCCAACCGCTACGCCGGGAGACACGACAAAGGGAGCGCTGCTCGCGGGGGTGATTCCCGCAGCCGAAGCGATCAGGGTGTACCCCGCACCCGCCTGGTCTAACGTGAGATTGGGGAACGTCGCGACCCCGTCGACGGCCGAGACCGTAAGCGTCCCGCCAAGGGTGCTCCCCGCTGGGTTTACGCCGAGCGAGATCGTGACGGCGCGGGTGTCGCCTGGTATCCTGTTGCCGAGGGAATCCACCACGGTGACTTGAACGGCGGGGGTGATGCTGTCGCCCGCCAAAACGTTTGATGGCTGGACGGAGAACGCCAACGTGGTCGGAGAGGCGGCCGTGATGTCGAATGGCTGACTCGTGGCTGGTGTTCGCCCGGCGTTGGCGGCCTCGAGGGTATACCCGGCGCCGATCTTATCAATCCTCAGATCCGAGAACGTGGCGACACCCTGAACGGCCACGACGGTCGTGGTACCGCTCAGCGTCCCCCCACCCGGATTGGTGCCGATCCGAATGTCGATTGCCTCGCTCGACGCCGCCACGATGTTGCCGAACGCATCCACGACACCGACCTCCACCGCGGGAGTGATCAGCGCCCCGGCCAAAGCGGACGCAGGTTCGACAACGAAGGCGAAGCCCACGGCCACGCCGGGAGACACGTCGAACGGCGCGCTACTCACTGGAGTGATTCCGGATGCCGAAGCAACCAGAGTATACCCGGCCCCTGCCATGTCGAGCATCAGCCCCGGGAATTGCGCCACACCGTTGACGGCGGCTACGACCGCGGTCCCCCCAAGTGATCCGCCGCCGGGGTTCGTCCCGAGGGCGAGACTCACAGTTGTGGTGTCACCCGGTATCCTGTTGCCGAGCGAGTCGAGGACGGTCACTTCCACGGCCGGCGCGATCGCAGTGCCTGCGGCAACGTTGGACGGCTCGACCGAAAAGGAGAGCGTATTGGCGCTCGGACGAATGACGGTCACCAGGGTGGTGCCCACGACGTTCCCCGCCCGAGCGGTGATCGTCACCGGCCCCCCAACCGCGACCCCGGTGACTCGCCCGTTCGTATCGACCGATGCGACCGTGGGGTCGCTGCTGCCCCAGGTCACAGCGTGACCGGCCAGGATGTTGCCGGCGGAATCCATGACTTGCACGGCAAGCACTACATCATAGCCTAACCCCACGCTCACGTTGTCCGGTACGATGTCGACTTCGGCAATGGGCACCACCGAAATATCGATAGACGTAACACCGGTCCTCCCCTCGGCGGACGCGCGCACGGTGGCGTTGCCTGGCGTGACACCGGTTACCATGCCGGACGACGACACGGTGACGATGGAGGGATCGCTACTCTCCCAGGACACCGAGACGTTCGCGACCGGCTGATTGCATTGCGTGAGAGGAACGGCATCGAGCTGCCGGCTTTGACCCACCCGAAGGTTGAGCCTTGCCGGGGCAAGCTGGACAGAGGCAACGAGGAGCGGCTCGGTGAGCGACCCGCAGGGGTCACCACCACATGCCGTCACCATCGCCGCAGCGAGTGAGACGGAGAGGATGCTTCGAATCGACATGCGGCCCTTCTGGGGAGGCCTGCTGCCGGGGGGGGCTCTCTCCCGACCGGCGCGCGGGCGCCATCATGGGAGAGTGTACCGTCCAAAAATAGGGACTGCAAGAGGGGGGAGAGTGGGCGATGAGGGACTCGAACCCCCGGCCTCGCGCATGTGAGGCGCGCGCTCTAACCAGCTGAGCTAATCGCCCGCAGTTCTCGGGTTGGGAGCGGGATTCTAATCCTGGAACACACTGCCGGCAAGCCTTACCACAGCGCCGCTGACGGCCTCGCGTTACGGAATGTCGAAAAAGTCACTCAGGGACCCAATCAACCCCGGAGTGCCCGCCGAAAGCAGATAGTTGTTGCCCGACTTGTCCAGGCTCAAATCGTCGAAGACGGCAACCCCGTTGGAGGCGAACTGAGTCGTCGTGCCACTCAAGATCGAGCCGCCGGGATTCAGGGCCAAGCCAACAGTGATCGCAATAGTCGACCCGGTCACGACGTTGCCAAATGGATCGAGCACAGTCACCTCGACCGGAGGGGAGATGACGGCCAGAGGATCGCTGTCGGTGGGTTGCACCGTGAAGTCGAGCCTGATGGGCTGGCCGGGCACGATAGTGAATCCTTGGCTGGTACTCGATGCCAGCCCGGACGAGCTGGCGCGGAGCGTGTAGCCGCTCCCGGTCTTGTTCAGGCTCAGGTCGGAGAACGTGGCAATCCCTTGAATAGCGTCGACTCTGGTTGTGCCGCTCAGCGTGCTGCCGCCCGGGTTGCTCGCGATCTGGATGTCGATGGGAACCGAACTACTCGTGACCGCGTTGCCGAAGCCATCGACCACCGCAACCCGAACGGGCGGAGTGATAGGCGCTCCCGCCGCCGCCGTGGTGGGCTCAACCCGGTACTCGACGGCGACCGGAGGCCCCGCGGTGATGGCGAATGGAGCGCTCGTTGCGCCCGGCAATCCCGTGCGGGACGCGACCAGCGTGTACCCGTTCCCCGCCTTGTCGAGTCTGATATCCGCAAACCGCGCAACTCCTCCGACCACGGTGGAGGCCGGCACGCCACTCAGCGTACTCCCACCTGGATTGGCGCCGATCGACAAGCTGACGGTCGACGCATCGGTGACCACGATGTTGTCGAACGCGTCGAGCACCGTGACTTCGATTGCCGGCGCAATCGCCGTTCCTGCCGTCGCATCGCTCGGCTCCTCGGTGAAGGCGAGCCGCGCGGGCGGGCCCGGGAGGATGGCGAAGGGATCACTGGTTCTGGCCGCCAGGCCCGCTCGGGACGCTACCAGGGTGTACCCAGCCCCGGTCTTGTCCAGTCGCAGGTCGGAAAACGTCGCAACGCCATTGACCGGGGCGACCAGCGTCGTACCGCTGAGCGTTCCACCTGAGGGATTCTGGCCGAGCGACACGAACACGCTCGTGGTGTCAGCCGTGGCGAGATTGCCGAACCCGTCGAGGACGCTCACCGTGACCGCTGGCGAGATGGACGTGCCGGCCTGCGCATCGCTCGGCTCTACCGAAAAGATGAGCGAGGCGGCTCCGGCAGGCGTCACCGCGAACGGTGTGCTCGCGACCGAGGACAATCCAGGCGTGCTCGCCACGAGCGTGTATCCCACACCAGTTCTATCCAGTGTGAGGTCGCTGAACGTGGCGATTCCGTCCTGCGCCGTCACGGTGATGGTGCCGCCCAGGGTTGCGCCTCCAGGATTGCTGCCGAGAGCGAGGGTGATTGGACTGGCGTCGCCTACGACCGGCGAGCCGAAACGATCCGCCACCGTGACCTGGACCCAGGGAGCGAGGTCCTCGCCGGCAACCACGTCAGTCGGCTCAACCGAGAACACCAGGACGGCCGGTGGTGGATGGACCACGGTCACGAGCGCAATGCCCGTTGCCGTATCCGCGGTGGCCGCGATCGTCACGGGGCCACCGGCGGCGAGCCCGGACACCTCACCACTTCCATTCACCGTGGCAACGGCCGGGTCGCTACTGGCCCAGACGATTGGCTGGCCTTGCACGACATTGCCCGCGGAGTCGGTAACGGTGGCGCTGAGCTTTATGGTTTGCCCTTGCTCCACTTGGGCTGGCGTTGGAG